>JACOEM010000013.1 GCA_024998565.1 Nitrospira sp. | reverse complement strand
CATTCAACGGGCGCTTCCGTGATGAGTGCCTGAATGAGCAGTGGTTCCTGACCCTCGCGCATGCCCAAGTCGTCATTGAAGCGTGGCGGCGTGAATATAATGAGGAGCGACCGAAAAAAGCATTGGGCGGACTGACGCCCGCCGCCTATGCGAGGCACTTGGCCAAAGAATCGGATACAGTTGCACCCGGACTCCAAACGTAGCTGCTACTCAAGATGGGGGGACGTCGCAGATTCAGCAGAAATAACCCAATATCTTAACGATGTGTTTTCGCCAGAACTCCGATGGCAAGCTCATGTCCATGATATAGGCGAACAGCACTTCGGTATTATTTTTGTTCACGAAAGCACGTTTAAGCCGGTTGTTTGTACAAAGAATCTGGGAGTTGGAGGGACGGCAGCCGACATATATTTCCGATACCGTGGAAGGACGGAGAAGATACGTTATCCTGAATTGCGGCAGATCCTAAACGAGCAGCGTGAGCGAGAACACAAAGCATGGATGGAGCTCATTGGGAAAATCTCTAAGGCCGGTGTTAAAAATGCGGCAATCTTTGATTCTCAGTCCGGCATCGTCTCAGGGAGTGGTGGTTCCTTTGTTATAGATTCCTCCATTCTTCCCAATTTAACCTTTATTAGGGAGGGTGAATTTCAGGAAAGAACCGGTGCGCCTGCCGTGCGTATCGTTGGGCGGGCCGAGATCGTTGATAGCAGTCTGATTCAGCCGGTTAGAACCCTTTCTCGTACTGTGGCGATTAGAAGCCCGGAAATTGTCCACGCCTTTCTAGAGGGACGGAGAGTATCCGAGCCTAAGCAGTACATTGCGCAAATCTGTTATGAGGCATCAGCCTACTTTCCAGTTTATTACTATATTAGACAGGCAGGGCTAAGTCTCTCTCAATCAAGAGATTTCATTGAGGAGGTTCAATCGCGTTATAAAGCAAAACAAAAACTACTTGAGAGACTGGCTAGCGATGATCATCTTGCTCTTTCTCTCCCAAGTGAGACGAGAGATTCAGGACGTGCAAAAAATCGTTACCGGCAACTTCTCCTTCATAGTGATGTTGCTGAATCGGTTCCCATTAGCGACCTTCGTTATGTTCTACAAGCCATTCGAACTCTTGCGCCCAATCAAATCCGCGCGAGTTACCTTCGAGATAGACTTAAGACTTGGTTTGACAAATATTATACGCACAATGATGGTGCCCTTGCTGACGATCTCCGTCGCTCAATAGCATTCCTGGATAGGGTCCTGAATCGGGAAGAAATAGGCGGGTGATCGATTTTCCTATGACGGCACCTGCAATGCAGTTCTCCCGGTGCTGTGCTAAATTTGTGTTTAAAAGTTTAAAAGGCGTCGCGTTGGGTGCCAATTGCTAGAATCCATAGAATGCTCTTAACCGTCCAATTCAAAAGCAAAAGCGGGGAAACCCTCGCGAAATCAAGCCGCTAGTAAACTGCTTTGTATCGACCCTCAAGACTCATTATCTGATCTGTATCAGCAGCCACCGACTTGCAGGGTCCGCTATTCCCGTTAATGATGCGAATTACCGCCAATTCGCATCAAATAGTGATGTGAAAATCTAGCATCGTGATGTGAATAGGTGTATATTTGCATCATATTGTGAGGCGAATGTGTATATCTGGGAATTGCCTGATTGGCCACATTTCCGCTGGAATGCTGAGCAACTACTCAATCCACTAGGCGATGCCCACCTTAAGCAAGGTCGGCTTCTTGGGAAAATGATGCAATTGGGGTTCGAGCTACGCCTTGAAGCTGAACTTGTGGCCGTGACCGAAGAGGCCGTCAAAAGTGCAGAAATAGAAGGCGAACGTTTGGACCCTTCGAGTGTCCGATCCTCGGTGGCACGCCGTCTTGGCGTCCCTGGGGCCGCCCTCGGTCCAGAGGACCGACGCATTGAGGGTATTGTTGCCATGATGCTCGATGCTACGGGTCAACTTGATACATCTCTCACCCGCGAGAGACTATACGGGTGGCAGGCTGCTCTGTTTCCGACTGGTTATTCAGATTTGCGCAAGGTAAAGACTGGGGGGTGGCGGGATGATGCCGATGGCCCCATGCAAGTGCTCTCAGGTCCGGTCGGACGTGAGAAGCTTCACTATCAAGCCCCCCCAGCTGAGCGAGTCGATGCCGAGATGGAGGCGTTGCTCTCATGGCTCAATGAACCCCTCGCAATCGACGGAATCCTCCATGCTGCGATCGCACACCTTTGGTTTGTCACTATCCATCCATTCGATGATGGCAACGGTAGGATTGCACGAGCACTAGCAGAACGGAGCCTTGCACGCTCTGAGCAGTGCCCACAGCGATTCTATAGTTTGGCGGGCGAGATTCGCCGCGAGCGGCCGGAGTATTACGCATCGCTCGAAGCCACTCAGAAAGGAGACCTCGATATCACCCAGCGGCTGCTGTGGTTTATCGAATGCGTGTCCAAAGCGATAGATGCCGCCGAGGTGGGATGCGCGGATGTTCTGCGTAAGGCAGATTTCTGGCAACGTCATACCGGTATCACTCTCAACGAACGCCAGAGGAAAGTGCTGAATCGATTTCTAGACGGATTTGAGGGCAAGTTGACGGCGAGAAAATGGGCGGCTCTCGCGAAATGTTCTATGCCAACTGCCCAGCGTGATATCAAGGAACTGATTGATCAAGGGGTGCTGATCCGCAATGAGGGTGGCAGTAAGAACACAAGTTATAGCCTCACGGCAGCCCCAGAATAAGGTGTAATAGTTAGATGTATACACTGGAAGATTTAGAACGTGCCAGGACAAAGCTTCGTGAGTGGAACGACCGATTCGATCGGTACACGGGCAATAATCCAGACAAATACCAATCAGCGATCAAGGCGGCGCTAAGAAGCGTTCAGAACATCGAATCAGACCTTAAGCAGCGAGGACTTGTTTCAATGACTGAGGAGGAGCAACTCTATGCTGCACTGAACGCGGTCTTTCCAAAAGTCAGACACAAAGAAGTAGTTGAGTATAAGGGGAAACGATATGAATGCCGATTTTTCCCCCTCGAGAAGAGCAGATCAAGGAAGAGCGTGCTGGTTTGGGGAAAGGCTTGGCGTGAACTCACTACGGCAAACAAGTCGTAGATTTGGCGAATTTAAATCCCTCACGATAACTTAGGAAGATTGGCAGCGTGAAACCTACCAGTTCACCCGCTCTGACTCGAAGCGAAGCAAAAAATGGAGGGAATCGATTCTATCACGGGAAGGTCTGTCCCAAGGATGGACACGGGACTATTCGGCTAACCGTAAATGGGCATTGTCACTTGTGCCAACTTGCCGCTACGAGAGCTTGGAAGGCTTCTCAGAAAGCCGCCCTGCTGCAGGAGGACGAATTGAAGCGGTGGCGACAGATTGCCAGTGAGTATCGTAAGGAGGCATCTGCCAAAATTTCCGACGAACCTCGAAAGACTGAAAAGTTCAAAGCCACATGTTTTATTTATTCATTAGCCGATCCGCGTACTGGCCAGATCCATTATGTTGGAAAAGCGAACGATCCTAAAATTCGTATCTATGGGCATGTGGACAGCCGACGGATTCTCAAGAAAACTCCGAAGAATGCTTGGCTGCTAGAACTCCTTGGGAAAGGATTGGAGCCGGTTCTCGATATTTTAGAAACCACAGATACGATGCTCTGGCAAGAGCGAGAACAAGAGTGGATTGCCGCCATGCGTGCCGCTGGTGCTCCTCTTACCAATATAACTTCTGGTGGGGAAGGCACGGTTGGTCACAAACACACTGCAGAAACTAAAGAACTGATTCGATCTGCGTCATTGCGAATGTGGTCAAATCCTGTTTTTCGTGCGCGAATGTCTGAATTGCTAAAGAATCGGCCTCTAAGCCCTGCAACAATCGAAAAGCGAAGACAGGGAAACATACGTCAATATTCGAGCCCCTCTGGCAAAGAGCGAAAAGAGAAGGTTTCCAAAGCATTGAAAGGGCATAAAGTTTCGTTAGAGATGAGGGAGAAGATCGGTAAGAGTCTAAAAGCCCGCTACGCTTCAGGCCTTGTCCATCCGATGCTTGGCAAATCCCATTCGGGTGACAGTCGCAAAAAGATGTCCCAATCAGCATTGCGACGTGATCCTACCACCAGGCAACTTTCCCCAGAGCAGAAAAGAGCGCGCGCTGAAGCTATTAGTCGCGCGAAAAAGGGATGGGTTCCTAGCGCGGAAACCAGACTTAAAATGAGACTTGCGAAGTTGGGGCGTAGAAGACCGGCAACTATGCCAGCGAAAGGCTAGGACATGCTAAGGAACCGCTCGTGACGATTCGAAGAACCCTTGGCAGTCGTGTGCTAAATTTGTGCTAAAAATTTTCAAAACTCACCTATACCCCTCGAATCCATCGAATCAATAGAATGCACGCAAGCATCTGTTTTCGCAGTTAAAACGGGGAAACCAGTTGATACACCGAGCGTTTCAAAAATTGTCCTGGCCTGATTCGTAAACCGCAGGTCGGTGGTTCGATTCCACTCGCCGGCTCCAGAAATATCCCCGACGTTTCAACCTGTTGGCGGTTTGCGACACCGCTGCTCTCACCCCTCAATTCTGTCGGTCTACCTGTCTGTTTCCGGTTTGCCACTGCACGGAGGAATTGTCCATCCACCGACTCATTGCGTGGAGAGGGCCGCCAGCGCCGCCTGTTAGAAGCGGCCGCTCGCTCGGCTCCCCTGCGCGCGTGGCTTGCGCCAGCCCGCGCACCGGCGTGCTGCTTCCGGTTCCTGCTATTTGAACTGAGCGGCTTATCTTGACAGGACACGTGGAACCTCCTAGCCTTACAGTAAGTTACCGGGTAGTTAGTGGGGAGTTCATCATGGATGATCGTATCGTTGTCGATTCCAAAATCTGCAGTGGGAAGCCCACAATTCGAGGCACCCGCATTATGGTGAAAAGCATCCTCGGCATGGTGGCCGGTGGCTACACCGTATCCCAAATTGTGGCCACCTATCTTGAGCTGACTACCGACGATGTCACTGCCGTGCTAAAGTACGCCAGCCAGGTGATTGACGAAGTGAAGATCATTCCGCGCTCCTGACCGCCTGATCATTCTCCTCGGCCCCGATATTCGCCAACCGATCGTTTCCTGGCTGTTCATCGTAGACCGCCCTCGTAGTCGTATGCGCCACCGTCCTCAATAATTGTGCGTCCCGCCGGAGCGAGGCGCGCAGTGCTAAGTATCGTGCTGCATCGATCTGCGTGAGATTGTGCAGGTCGAGAGCTGCCACAATAATTGCCTCACTTCAGTCCTGGCCAATCATCATCATGCTGATCACATTTCGTCCAAGGATGTAGCACGGCGCCCATTCCTGCCCCCACCATGGCAAAAGGCATGGCCACAACGAAGAGCGGCAGCCCGATCCCGTAACCGACCCACTGAAGCGCAACATTGTCACGTTTCTCGCCGTTGGCTATCACGCGTTTTGCGGGGTAGAGGGGGAAGGCGCCATATGCTGTGCCGAGACTGGCACTTTCACCCACCGTTCGGCAGCGTCCGTAGCTCAGTTCGGGTAGCAACACGAGAATAAGCATGAACGTCAGTACATTCAGTTTCATATCGGATCACCCCCGTCGCACATCGTGGATGTATGACTCCCACGTTTGAGTGAGTGGCCAATTCCAAGGAACGCAAGATACACACCACGTCTCTGATTGCAGCTTACTCGGGCTCCACGAGCAGCATCAATTGGTCGTATCTTCTTCTCCGGCGCGGTTACGTGTCATGTGGTTCCGCGACCTGTGCTGCAGCAGGAAGTTTCTCGTCCATGCAAGGTGAGCGATTCTGCTCGCTGCGCTCACGGTGATTCCGCTCGAGAAGTCCCCCTTTCCATTCTGAGCGCAAAACTGCCGCTGGATGCGAGAAGGCCCTGAACCATTTCAGGAAAGATCCGGACGAACCGTTGATGGAACCGGTTTTGTTTGCGGAACAGGAGGAAGTCGTGGTGAGAGGTCACGCTATGCCGGTATGCGCCGGCCCGGTAGGGATCGATGTCAGAGACTGGCGTGGCTTGAGCGAACGAATTGCCGATCACGAAGACGTTCGGCTTCAACAACTGCAGAATCCCGAGTCTGTGGAAGACCTATAGGAGGGTGGGGGCGATGCATCCGGTGTCTCGTCCCGCTGAGGGTTGTTTCCGTCAGCACGTCCCTCTCGTGCTCTGTGGCATGCCCGCCGAAGTTCGGACCCGACGTGATCAGGCCTGCCTTGTTTTTCATGCTCTCAACGGATAGATGGTCATTGCTCAAAAGGTGCACGGCCTGTATCACCATTTCTCCGAAGCAGAGGCTGATAGTCACAAGTACAAGAACGACGGTGCCGGAGGCGAGGATGGTGGCAGGTCGAATGGATGACACTGGTGCTTCGTCACTGACAGATGGCCCGCAGAGAGGGGGCTCTGACGGACCCTTGGCGTTCTGGCGTGCCCAATTGCGTTTCATCGGGAATACCCGTCCATGTCGAGGCGTGCTCGTGCGGAGCGATCAGTGTTTGGCCCCGATTAGTTCGAGGACGAGAATGGCAATGACAGCAACAAAGAGAATGGCAGATGCCAGGGCCAGTTTTTTGTATTGGTGGTTCTTCAGGCTCAGTTCACTGAAGCTTTTATGCGCAGACATGAGTCGTGTTCCTCGGTAGCGTCTTTTGAAAGCGAGCGGATCATGCGTTGTAGTTACGCGCATCCGACGCCAAGGCACGGAGCTGCCGGAGCGCCCGGTCGAGGAGGTAGAAGCTCTCGGCAACCTGTTGTGCATGCGGCGGAGCATCCGGACGCTCAGGCTGTCTCCCAAGTTCGTTGAGGCGCAGTGTGATCAACGGAAGAGTGTGTCGAATCTCAGCGTGTAAAGCGCGGACAAGTGCACCCCGTTCAAATTGCCCGGCCTCTTGCAGACTGAGAGAGAGAACTCGTAAGCGATCGTTGGCCTCAGACAGTATCGTCGTTGACGCCATCTCAAGGTGCTCCAGTTCGGTCTGTGTAGCCTTCATCGATTCCGAGTCCATTGCGGTTCTGCTATCCCTGTTGGTCACATGCTAGCCGCGGGTAGGGTGCCACAATGGACCATACCCGCGGAATCAGGGATACCCTGGAAATCGATCCAATTACACCTGAGGATGGGGGGACTTCGGCGTTGTGGGGGCTAGTCCGACTGGACGAGACCGGTGCGAATGGCTAGCCGGACTAGTCCCGGCACATCGTGGATATCGAGCCGCTCCATGAGCTGCGCGCGGTGGGTTTCGACGGTTTTCACACTTAGATCAAGACGTTGCGCGATCTGCTTGGTCGAGCATCCCTCTGCGATCAGTTGGAGGATTTCACGCTGGCGACCGGTCAGCCGTGCCAGAGGGCCTGTCTGCGCTTCGCCTTGTTGACAATAGGCATCGACGGCAAACTTGGTCATGCTCGGTGTCAGGTAGGTCTCGCCCCGCCATACGGCTTTGATGGCTAATTCCAGTTCATTGCGATCCGCGTCTTTGAGCAAATAACCGGCGGCGCCTGCGCGAAGCGCCTCTTTGAGATACTCCTCGTTCGTATACATAGAGAGCATCAAAATCTTGGTCCTTGGAGACTCCTGTCGAATGCGGCGGGTCGCTTCGAGCCCGTTCATGCCCGCCATGGCAATATCCATGAGCACGACATCGGGATCCAGCTCTTTGGCGAGCTTCGTGGCGCTTCGACCGTCGCTGACCTCTCCGATCACGAGGATCCCCTCGATTTTTTCCAGCAACACCCGGAATCCTGCGCGCACCAGGGTATGATCTTCGACAAGGAGTACTCGTATGTTATTCATGGTCTGTCTCGGCCGACTCCGGACCTATCGGAAATGTCGCGCGAATTTCAGTTCCGGTCGACGGGGCTGATTGGAGCACCATGTGTCCTCCTGCGAGGCGCACCCGTTCTTCCATCCCGGAGAGCCCCACGCTCGTCCCCGCACGAGCACCCGCGCGGATGAGGTTCGAGTCAAACCCGATCCCGTTGTCGCGGATAATGAGGTCGAGTTGCCGGCGACCCATTTCAAGACGAACTTCCACGACTGTTGCTTTCGCATGCCGCGCGACATTCGTCAAGGCCTCCTGGGTGAGCCGAAAACAGGAGATTTCCACTTCGGGAGAGGGGCGCGTCATTACCTCATCGGCCAGAAACTGAACCTTCCATCCGGCACGTTCGGCCTGTCTTCCGATATACCATCTCAGCGCTGGGACTAGGCCCAGTTCATCAAGCATGGAGGGTCTCAAGTCCAACGCCAGGTTGCGTATGTGCCGGAGCACTTGATCGAGGATTTGCAGGCTGTCGGAAAGTGGTTTGCCGCCTGCAGCGGCCGTCGACCCGTCGCGCTGCTCGCCAAGCTCACGCAGGTTCATTTTGATGGCCGTCAACGCCTGTCCGATCTCATCGTGCAAATCCCGGGCGATCGCGCGACGTTCCAACTCTTGGATTTCCATCAGCCGTCTGGAAAGGATGCGTAAGCGGCTATTGGCGTCGCTCAACGCCGCCGTGCGTTCCGCGACACGATGCTCCAATTCTTCATGTGCGGCTGTCAGCGCTTCTTGCGCCCGTTTTTGCTCGGTAATGTCCGTATTCAGCTCGAGGCTTGCGCTGGCTATGCCATCTGAGTTTTTGAGCAACGTCCACCGGCTGGAGACGGTGATCCTCTGGCCGTGTCGAGTCGTGTGTAGGAGTTCCCCGGCCCAATAGCCCTTCGCTAAAAAGGTCTTTTTGATGTCCGCCAATGGCTGCGGAAACGTGGTCTTCAGAAAATCGTGGATATAGGCGCCCGCGGCTTCCTGGCTGGTCCAGCCATAGAGGCGCACCGCCCCGTCGTTCCAATAGTCGATCGTATCGTGCTCCAAGTCGCGGACCAGAATCGCATCGTTGGCGAGGTCGAGCAGTTTCGCGTGATGTTGGAGCACCTCGTTCGACCGTATCTCTTCGCGGATTTCTTGAAGCGCCAGGACATAACCCGCGATCTGACCTGATCCGTCCGGGAATGCGCTGATCGAGAGGTGAACCGGAAGGGGCCGGCCGTTGCGGTGAAGATAGGTCCAATCATGCTCTGTCGTATGGCCCGGCTCGGCGTTCGCGACGATGATTTGAAATACGTCCGCCGGCCTGGTCGCCGGTTTGGATGTGCACGCGGCAGCACGTTGCTGCAATTCTCTTGGATCATGTAATGCCGCGAGGGGAAGCGTCCCCACGACCTCCTCCGCGCAATACCCTAAGAGGCGCTCAGAGGCCTCGTTGAAGCTCGTAATGATTCCGGTCGGGGAGGTTGAGAGTATGGCAAGCGTCTGCCGCCGGTTGCGATGTCTCTCGCCCATCTCGCCCTCCGTTCCTTCCGCTTCCATTTCGGGAGGCATATGGTGGTTGTCCGTCAACAGGAACTTCTTAGGCTAGCATTAGATTTCTTCCAATTGCTATCGGCGTCGGATGACTGTCGGCTACAGTGCCGAGCGGTCCCATCCCAGCGTTAATCCGGGCACAGAAGGGCGGTGCGGCCTGCTGATAAGGCTGCATCCGTTTGAAGGATGCCCTCTGCCTTCAGGCCGACATCAGGATCGCAATGGGAGGGCACTGAATGAAAAATGATCGAGTCGAAGCGGTGAGAGGCCACTCTGCGGCTCGGGTGATGGTCGGGGCGTTCCCTCGAATGTCGATGGGTCAGGACGCGCGTGCGGTGACAGCAGGGGCTCGGTCGTCATGTGTGACGGACATCTCCGTGTCGTGCCGGAAGGACGCACCTAACTGGATCTTGCGCGAAGGGCCACGCAGTCGCACCCGCATCGCATGTCCGTCCCATCGCCAATCGATTGAGCCGCCGGGAAGCGCGAGATTTGAGACCATCATCGAGTGCGAGATCCAGGCCTGGGGAACGCCTGCGCCGATTACGACGGTGGGCTCTGCCGCCCCGTCATCCACATAGGCCAGCATGTCTTGCTGCAACAGCAAGAGCAACGCCGCCGTCTCATAATCGGGAGAAACGACGGACTGATTGCGCCACCCTCTGACGTATTGCCAGCCGTCCGCCACATCGGTGGTCGACGGCCGCGGCATATCCCATGTGTACAGCCCGGGCGATGCCTGTTGAGCCCAGAGCCGGTGCAGCGAAGCCCAGACGGCGTCCGGTTGCCCCTGTCGCAAGGCCAGATGAGCGTCGCTCAGTTGGGCCGCGATGGTTGCGGTATTGGAAGAAGGCCGATACGTCGTCGGTTGTCGGTCCAACTGATTGCGATGAGTGGCGGGCGGGGCCGAGGACTCGAGACTCACCGTGGAGATCTTGGCATCCGAGGCGCCATAGTGGTTTTGGTGTTGCCAATTGTTGCGCAACGTGTGCGCATGGTTTCGCCAGCCTGTCGCGTACCGGTGCTTGCCCAGCCGTTCGGCGAACTCGGCCGCGGCAAGCAAGCCGCGGTAGCTCACCGCATTCACGTAAAGCGAGGGCCACTCGTCTCCGACACGGCCTACGATCAGCCCGTCGCGTGACGGTTTGGCCAGCACACTTCGTTTTATTTGTTGGCCGTGTTGGAGGTCGTACGGAGAGGGTACGGCAAAAGATTCTTCGATGGGGGCGCGAGCCGTCAGCATGGCTTCAATGCGTTGTGCCTTGCGGAGCACATGAGGCCACAACCACTGATCGTGCTCATGATCGGCGATATAGTCTGCGGATGTGGTCAGGGCCCAGAGGGTCAGGCCTGGCGCATCGGCTTCGGGCCCATTCCCACCGGCAAAATCGTGGGTTGCCAGATATTGGGCCAGCACGCGGCTGACGTGGGGATCACCCGCGCGCGCGAGGGCGGTCGCGATATAGGCCCCCTGCCGTTGCCAGGCGCGATAGAAAAAGGTGGGGTCGCCGGGTCTGGTTTCCCGGCCGATCAAACTCATCATCAGGTGAGTCGTCTGTGCCGCCAGCGAAGCTTCAAATCGTTTGTCGGGAAGGTCGAGATGGATCTGCTCCGGTGCATTTCTATACCACTGCTGCATTTGAATGGGAATCCGTAAGTCGGACAAGATGAGCCGGTATTCCTCTCCCACCTCTGAGACGTGCTCCGGTAGCGCGAGACGCGCGTACCCCCAGCCGGATGCATTGGTCCAGGACCGGTTCGCCGATTCAGACGTCATCCAGTTCAGGGTCTGCTCGTTTCCGAGAGAGACCTTCGCAGGAGCAGGCGTGACGCGGACGGTCCAACGACGATTGATGTCGAGCAGTGCGCCGTCCCAGCCCAGCTCGGTGACCGGTCCTCCGGCGGGCCCGACGCTGCGAATCACAATCACCGGGGTGTGGGACGTATGATTCTTGAACCGCAGCTCCCAATGGGTGGCGTCCAGTCGTGTCCAGGTGGCGTCATAGTAGGGCGTCCTGGTCGCGATGGCGGGAACATGAGGATGAGTGGACGGTTCGAATGTCTGCTGAATGTCGTTGAGCGGCACCGACTGGCTGGTGACGAGCGGGTGTCCGTCGGCATCGCAGAGCCAGAGCGAAACACCGAAACTCGGGGCCTGCGGACTGAAGTCCCCACCGGGCTCGTGATAGGCATGTTCGGCTTCAGGAGCGCCGGGCACGGCCATCGGGATATGCCCGACCGATCGGGGCCAAGGGCGGTCCGGATCGTTCCGCATCAGGCTGGTCATCGCGTCGCGTTGCGGCGTGAGGTGGGTCGCGGATTCCGTGGCCTGCCTGAATTGTTGCCAGTTGTTGATGCCGGCGCACAGGGCGAGGAGGCCCGCAAGGACGAGCACCGCCGGGCGTCCCGGGCTGAGTGTGCCCAGCGCGGCGAGCGCGATGAGAAGGGGGGTGAAATTCAAACTGTAGGTGAACGTTTCTTCCCCGTAGACCATGTGCAGCGACAGTTCGAACAACAACAGGGCCGCCAGCACGAGGCGGAACCGCAACTGGCGATCCATCGTCACCAGCCGCCAGAGCCCGTTGAGGAGTAAGGCCGACCACAGGCAGACGGCGATCAATCCGAGCGGGCTTGCCGACCCGGGAGTGGAAAATTGAAAGGCCAGGCGTTGCGCCAGGCGAACGGAGTCGTCGCCGACCTGAATGTACCCATCGTCATCGATGAACCGTATCGCCGGAGCGATGAGGGTGTGGAAGGCAAACGACGAGGCAATATTGCTCGCTTCTCCGGACTGAGGATGATTGATCCAGTTCGCTTCCTTGCGGCTGCCGATGAAAAATTCCGCGGACGGGAAGATGAACTTTTGCGCTCCCCACAAGAGCACCACCAGGCAGAAGGCATTTATGGAGAGTTGTACCGCCTGTTTGAACGGCCAGCGCGCCAGCGTCGTCAGGAGACCGGCCATCCAGTTGGTGACGGTGATGCTGAGGGTGAAGGCGCTGGCGAGCACATAGGACAGGGCGCCGACTCGATGCTGTTCGGCGAGCAAGAGCAGAGCGAGCGAGAGCATGATCGACCAGGAGCCCCAGGTATAGGAGTTGGGCACAGGAAGCCAGAAGATCGCCGAGGCACTGGAGAGCCCGAGTGCCGTGAAGACGGAGGCGTCGAGCGTTCGGCAGCCAAGCAGGCGCAGCAGGAGGTACAACGTCCCCATCCATAGGCCCCCGAGGATGCTGGTCAGGTACAAGACCGCTTGCAGCGGGGGGATCGCCAGCGCATGTTTCACCAGGTAGACGGGAACGAAACTCAGGATGGAGAACAGGGGATGCACGGAGGTCCGTGAATGGTCGTCGGTGGTGGAGGTCATGTTCGAGACTTCACGTACCGTGTCCGATTCAAACCAAAAATCCATCGATTGCAGCAGGAAGGCAGGGATCATATCAGCAATGAAGAGACAGGCCATGCCGGCCGAGAGGGTCAGGACCGCGGCAATCACCCAGTCCGTTCGCTGCAGCCGTACGGTGTGATGCGGTTGTTCCGGGGCAGGGGAGGGCGAAACCTCGAGGCCCTTGTCCGGGAACTCCGGCTCGGGATAGGGAAGCGCGCGCGCTGTATTGCCGTCTCTCACGAAACCCATGTCTATTCAGGTGGTTAGAACGGGGGTACGATCGGGCCCAATCCCGACAGTAAGAAATCGGTCGATTGGGTTGCGGACTGAAGCAGGGAGGAGTCGCGGATCGGGTACGAAACAGGGAGATGCCGCAGCAGGTTCGGGATCGGGCGCCTCTCTGTCCTGTCCGTGAGTTGGAGCGTCAGGGGGTCCGATGGGACGTTGTGTATACTTTTAATCAGATGAACCCGGCTACACCGACTCCTCCGGGAGCGACATGCTGGGGCCTGGATCGGGAACCGGCCTGGTTGCTGCAACCCCTCAGGCCGACAATGTAGACAAATCCCTCCTCTGTGGCGCTGCGACAGGGCGGGCGAGATAGGCGGTTCATTCCATGCATCAGTATGCGATCTTTTATGGAGCGGCGGCTCTGGCAGTGGTGGTGTGGTGTCTCACGTTTCGATATGGTTCAGCACGAGCGCCCTTTCTCGCAATCCTGGGCGCAGTCCTGGGCGGTCTTGTGCTTTGGGCCTGGCAAGTTTCTGAGCCATCCGTCCTGTTCTCGGATTTTAACGTCGCCTACTACCCGGCGGGACGGGCCATTCTTGAAGACATTCCCCATCTGTTCGTGCGTTGTTGGGATACGCCGGTGTGCGGGTTTGTGAACATTCCCATTGTCGCCTTTCTCTTTACCCCCTTCTCATTTCTGACGCTTCAGCATGCGCAGTGGTTGTTGATGGGCCTTTCGGCGGTGAGCCTGGTGATGAGCCTCGCTCTTCTCTGGTCGCTTACGGATCGAACCTGGTCCAGAAGGTGGGCCATGCTCCTCCTGTTCGCGATGAACGGGCCGCTCGTCTACAGCCTCAAAGAGGGCAATCTGACTCACTTCGCCCTGTTGCTGTTGATTGCCGGGGTCGTCTGCCTGGAGAAAACGTGGGATCGAAGCGCGGGGAGCTGTTTTGCGCTGGCGGCGATCATCAAGCTCCCGCTGTTGCTGTTTGCGGTGTATTTCTTCGGTAAGCGGCGTTGGGCGGCGGTGCTCGGCTATGGCCTGACCCTGCTGGCCGTGACGGGTCTGTCGATCTGGTACGCCGGGTGGGCCAGCCACGTGGCCTGGTATCGGGAGGTGATCCTGCCGCTGTCCGACAAGGGAATTGCCGCGTTTAATGTGCAATCGGTGCAGGGGCTGCTGCTGCGACTGCAGGATGGTGTCCGGTTGTACGATTGGAAGCCTGTGGCCGTGCCCTGGGATGTCGGAACGGCAGGGCAGGCCTGTGCGGCCTTGTTCGTCGGGTTATCCGGTTGGCTGTTTCTTCGGAGTCCCGGTCTGCAGGTTCGAGAGACGACGAATCTTGAGTTGTCGATGGTGCTCTGTCTCTCTCTGATCATCAGCCCGATTTCATGGACCCACTATTATCTGCTGCTGTTGCTGCCGTTGTCGTTGTATGTGGGCAACCGCCTGCCGGTTGCAACTCATGGCGGCTGGGCGGTGGGGATGACGCTGTGCCTGTTGCTCATCTCTCCTCCGGTAACGTTTTCGGGGCCGGATCAAGCGGCCGGCAGCCAGATCGCGACGTTGGTTCTCTCCCATTATGTGATCGGAGCTATCCTCTTGTGGGGGCTGTGCGGGTACGCCCGTTGGTCTGTGTCGAATGTCAGCCGTCTACGGCTGGTGGCTGCAGGTTCAGGGCCGCCTGCTCCGGTCAGGGCAGATCGACTGCGAGAGTCCGACGTGCCGGAAGCACGATCTGCCTGACCAGGCCCATTCCTAAGTCTTTTCCAAGTGGCCTGATTTTCTCGCTCCGCAGATCGTTTCCCCTTCAGCATTCTCGACGAACTGTAAACAAGCCTGCCTTGGTTTCGCCAGCGAGACGTTCCGCTGCGATCGAGTCTGTCTCCCCACGACATTCAGGAATGGTCATGGTCTAGGGCCCGTTCGGCCCGCACCACGTAGCGTAGCGGCCCGCCGGCTTGGATTGCATCGAAGGGAAAACAGGTCACCAGCACCAGTTCCTGCGGGCCTTGCCCCGTCGAGATGCTCTCCCGTCGCGAATCCATGACTCGCTGTTCGATGATTCGATAGTGCAGCGTGGTCCCGTCGCTTGCCGTCAGGTCGAGCTGATCGTTCGGGTGTACGTCTCTCAAAAAACGAAAATGCGTGTCCCGGTGACCGGTCAACACCATTGTGCCTTCCTGCCCTGGCAGGGCGCTGGACGTGACGTGGCCTGGACCGAATGCCAGGGTTCGGCCAGACGCGCCGGCGAGGACGATCAGATCGACCGACCGGTGTTGCATGCGGAGCCGCGCAACCGGCCAGGTATCGGCCCAGGGCCAGGGTTTCGGCATCGCCTCGCCGGCCAGGGCGAGAGACCAGGCCCGCTGCAGCAGAAACTGCGCGAGCCCGGCCTTGGCATAGATCCACGATCCTTCCCAGACCTGCCAGCCGCCGATGGCGAGAAGTCCTGCTACCAATATCGTCAGCAGGCGGGAGCCTGGTCTGGATCGAATCATACGACCGCCCGGCGGAATTGCCACAGCAAGCAGGACAACAGAAGTGCCGCTGCCCCCATCAGAATGTGTACTTGTCCGTCGGTCGCAGTCCTCGGGAGGTTCGCGAGGGCGGTGAGGTCCTGCGCACGCGCCGGATCGGTCGTGTGGTCGCGCTCCGCGGCGGGTGAATCTGCCGGTCTGGCCGGCGTCACATCGACCGCGACCAGGCTGGTGTATCGGCTGATCAGGTGATGGGCCAGCGCCACGTCCAGCACGGCCTTTCGGATCGTTTCTTCAGCGCCGCCCTTGTAGGTCTCGTCCGTGAGCGCCGCAATCTTTTGCCTGGCCCAGAAGACCGAGAGTCCTCCATGAGTGGGGGCATTGTTGAACGAGATCGGGAGCGACCAGGCTGCGCTTCCAACCTGTCCGCGCAACACGCTTTTGGATGGCAGCGAGTCGGCCTTGAGTGCGAGCACGATGGGTTCGCCTTCATAGAGGTCGGTGATGGTTGTCGGGAATTGTTCGAGTCCCGACCATCCGGCTGCATCGATCGTGATGTTATTCAGTACCGGGTGCTCAAGCTTCTTGAACAGACCATCCAACTTCTCCTTCACCTCGTTCACGTTGCCGATGTAGGTGAAGGTACCGCGGCCTGATTCGGCAGCCTTCCGCATCAAATGACTGTTGGGCGTGGAGCCGATTCCGATGGTGAACAGGCGTCTGCTGCCCACGCGCTGGTGCAGCAGTTCGAAGAGCTCCTCTTCGTTGCCGACCTGTCCGTCGGTGATGAGAATGATCTGCTGGAGCCGTGCGCTGTCCTGCGGGCTCTTGAGGGCCTGCCTCAAAGCCGGAAGTATTTCCGTTCCCCCGTCGGCCGTGAGCTGTTCGGTGTACCGGATGGCTTGCTGCATCGCTGTGGTCGTCACGGGTTGCGGTATGGGGAAGAGCGACCGGACCGTATGATTGAATTGAATGATGTTGAAGCGATCCTGTGTGGTCAGCCGTGAGAGG
This sequence comes from Nitrospira sp., assembly GCA_024998565.1. NCBI lineage: Bacteria > Pseudomonadati > Nitrospirota > Nitrospiria > Nitrospirales > Nitrospiraceae > Nitrospira > Nitrospira sp. The sequence continues at coordinate 108,034 of JACOEM010000013.1, read as the reverse complement.
GCGGACGCTAATGACCCCTTGGCCTGTTCGATCGACGCGCCGGCCATGGAGCCCGATCGGTCGATGATGAAGGTGAGGTCTCGCGGAATCCTGGGCGCTTTCTCATTGTGCTGTGTCGGAGGGACAAGCATGAGCATGGCATAGGTCGCGCCGTCTTTCTGTTCGGTAAAGACGGTGGCCATGGGTTCGGTGCGCGGCGCCGGGTGCCAGATGAGTAGAAAATCCCGATCTGCCGGTACCGCATCCTTCCGGAGACTGATCTGATATCCGCCGTCCTGATCCTGAATGCTGATGATCGGGTGAAATGGCGACTCCACCTTGGCAAGAGGAACTCCCGGGTTGAGCGAGAGCGAGAGGCTCAGGGGGTTGATCGCGCCGTCCTCGGGCGACTGTATGGGCGGCGTAATCCGTGAGGCATCGGGGACACGATCGGTGTCCGGACTGGTGCCCGATCCTCGAGGACCCTGCCCTTCGACGATCACCGGGGCGCCGGGGATGTATCGCGGCCCGACGGCCATGGGAAAGCGGAGTTGAAACTGGTCATGTTCGTAGCGGACGGTGTCCTGATATTCGAGTTCGATCGTCACATGTTCTCCGGGTCCGATATTCGCGATTGACGTGGTAAACAGATTCGGACGTTCCTGCTCGACCAGGCCGGTCCGTTTCCCTTCCCGCTTGGCCTGGTCGTAGACTGTTTTCGCCTCCGCCCGTTCCTTGATCCGGCCTTCAATGATCCGCTCTCCGATTTTCATGCGGAGATGATCCACCGCGGCCGTCTCGGGCAGCGGGAACACGTAGACACCTTCCAGCCAGTTGCCTTTCTTCCTGCTCGGATTGGTGAACTCCTGCCGGACGGTCGCGCGAGCTATCGTCCCGGTGACAGCGATGTGCACATCCGTCTTGAGGATGGGGGCCGGGGTATAGCGTCCGGCCTGGTCGGTCCTGAACATGAACGTGCCTTCCGTCACCTCGTTGAGGCCCATGGTGGGAACGATGCCGGTATGGAGGGGTTCGCCCGGTTCGGCGCAGGAGGTGGCTGGAAAGGGAGAGCCCAGGGCCAGTGATAGAAAGAACGCCCAGAGTGTGAGGTGCGCGGCAGAGGTTCTTGCGCGTTGCCGTAGAGGGCAGAAGCGGTCAGTCAGCATAGAATCCTCGTTTCGTCATAGTCGTGGATGGTGGAGTGACGGCGGGTGTCCCCGGGAAGGACCTGGTGTCGTTCCCAGGGACGTCACCGGCAGCCGGTCAGTTGCCGTCAGTCGGCTCGGAAGTACGTTCTGCCGGTTCGGAGGTTGTGAGCGGAAGGTTCCCGTTGCTCGCGTCGCTCTGCCCGGCTTCAATCGAGAGGTCGAGGGTGTTCGAGAACGGATCGGCCGCCGTTTCAGGGGCGACGGGAGAAACCACCATGTGTTCTTGGCCGATCTTTCGCATCTCCACGTGTACCCGCCGATTCATCCGCTTGCAGACGTCGCTGTTGTCGATGCAGAGGGCGCCTTCTTCACCCAGGCTCACGGTGCGGATCGACGATTCCGGCACACCCAGCGCGATCAAGTGTTGTTTAACGGTCTCGGCGCGCTTCATGCCCAGGATCTTGTTGAAGCTCATTGAACCCTGTTGATCGGTGTAGCCTTGGAGCAGGATTCCCCAGTCCCGCTCGCTCGTGAGGAATTCCGCGTGGCGTTGCAAGGCGGCCTTGCCGTCGTCGCTCAATCCCTTCCGGCCGATTTCAAAGTGAATATCGTCGTGCAGGATGTCGGTGCTGCGGGTTGCCAAGGGGGCTGTGTCCACATGGGTCGTCGGAATCGAGGCTGAGACCGGCGTGTGGTCCGTGGAGTGTTTCAGGACTTGCGAGACCTGCGTACTGTTGAGGGCTTCTGCCGACGGGTTGCTATGGGCTGCCTCGTCGGCCTGGGAGTAGTACCAGAATGCGGATACGACGACGGCGAGGAAGAACACCAGCCCGCTCAGGATATAGACATCCTTCATGTCCCGGTCGGGTCCGATGATTGTGGGAGTGACTGGTCCTGCACTGACGCTGGCTGTGGGTGATTTCTGCATGATCGCCTGCTCCTTGTGTTGTGGGCCGGGATGCCCCCGGCCCCAGGTGACTGATCGATGAATCGGCTGTCTGTTCCTGCGGGGCCGGCTTGTTGATGCTCACCTCCTTCCTGCCGGGCTACCCGCCGTTGGCCGGTGCGTAGAGCAAGGCGAAGGCCAGCTGATCCAATCCGGCTGATGAATGGAAAAAGTATTTAAAACAAAGAGTTGCGAAAACGCTGCCGATGCGAGAAAGCAGCGTCTCATGCGGGGATCAGCGGGGATGCGGGGATAGCCCCGCATCAGGAAGCCTGGTAGATGAGATGGAAGAAAAAATCGACCGGGTACTTCTCGCGAAGGGAAGCTATCCGGCCATGGCGTCGTTGTTGGAAATGTTTTGCGAGTGTCCGCTGCTGCGGTAACATGGCCCGGAAAGCCGCCGACACCTGTTCGGAACAGGGATAGGGCGCGAGGAGTCGTTGAGTGAAAAAGTCTCTTTTACTGTTGTTGCTGATGTGGGCTGCGATGTTCCCCTTGGCACAGGCGGGGGATTACCAGTTGATCCTCGGCGAGCAGGTGGACGTATGCGAAACGTGCAAACGCAATCTGGAACGGATGACCGTGCATCCGGCTTGTGAGCGGGATTATAGCGATCAACTTGGACTGGAGGCTCCCGAGTGGAAGCCGTTCGATGTGGGGGGCCATATCGGTGCGATGGAACGAGTGCTACGGTATCTGGCAACCGGTGACGAGTTCTCCGCGGACAGATACACTTCGGGTGACGATCAATACGCGGATCCGGTACGAAGAATCGGTACAAGGGAGGAACCCTGGGCCTATTGGGCCCAGGTTGATATCAACAACGACGGGAAGGCGGAGCCGGTGCTGAAGCTCCATTCGGCGCTCTGCAAGCTGAGGAATGGGAGTTCCGTCGGTCAACCCTATTCTGCTCCCATTGTGGTGCTCAATGAGAATCTCAGTGGCATCGATCGCGCGCTGACCGACCTCGTGGTTCAGAACCCGCGCCACGATGGAAGGGTGGCCGGTACGACCAATTACCAGCTGTATGGCGTCTTCAGCTACAAGGGGGAAACGTATTTCGATCGTTGGAACGACGCGGACAGTGGAGACGAGCGCGAGAGCGTTACCCTGAGTATTTATGAAGCAAAGGGGGGCACCACTCGAACACTGTGCCAAATGAAGGAAGTACAGGTGCGAAGGTGGTCGCCCGGCAAGCCCTGCGCATTCCGCCACTGTCCCCCGGCGAAGCCGTTTCCCGTGAGTCTCACCCCCTGATTCAGCCGACTGTCGCCATTCCTCCTGAGCGAACTTCGCTCATCGAATCGCCAGTCTCCAGAGCGATGTGATCTCCGCCGCGCGGGCGGCGCGGAGCGGGTCGGCCTGATCGGAGGCGCGGGGATGATGCGGCCGGATATCGGTCTTGCCGAGGACGACGAGCCCGGCCTGATCGAACATGGCGAGCAACTCCGCCCTGGTTCTCAACTCCAGATGTTCGGCCAGGTCGGACAGCAGGAGCCAGCCTTCTCCTCCCGGTTCCAGGTGAGCGGCCAGCTCGTTGAGAAATCCGGTCAACATGCGACTCTCAGGATCGTAGATCGCCTGTTCGATCGGGGAGGTCGGCCGTGCCGGCACCCAAGGCGGGTTGCAGACCACGAGTGGCGCCCTGCCCTCGGGAAAGAGATCCGCTTGCACCACTTCCACCCGATCCATGAGCCCCAATCGCTCAAGATTCGCGCGGGCACAGGTCAATGCGCGAGGATCCTGGTCGGTAGCAACAATCCGCGCGATCCCTCGCCGGGCGAGGATCGCCGCCAACACGCCGGTGCCGGTTCCGATGTCGAAGGCGAGGGCATTGGAAGGCAGCGGCGCATCGGCCACCAGGTCTACATACTCGCTGCGAATCGGTGAAAACACGCCATAGTGGGGATGGATGCGATCGCCGAGGGCAGGGACGACAATCCCGTTCTTACGCCATTCATGCGCACCCACCAGTCCCAGGAGTTCTCGCAGCGACACCAAGGCCTGCCCTTCACCGGGACCGTAGGCCTCCGTGCAGGCGAGTCGGAGATCGGGAGCGCGGCGGAGCGGAATTGCGTAGTCCTCTTCAAGCGGCACCAGGAGCATGCCGAGGATGCGCGCCCGACGGGACTGGGTCTGTCGATGAAAATGGAAGGACTCTGCCGGCGAGGTGCCAGGTTTGGGAGGATGGCGGTCGGCTCTTCGTGCCATGGCGTTGAGGATCTGTCGGGCATTCTGGAAATCGCCCCGCCAGAGCAGCGCGGTTCCTTCGCAGGCCAGGCGGTGGGCCGCGTCGGCGGTCATGCTGTCGTCCGCAATAGTTAGGCGTGCGGGCGGCGGAGCTCCCCATTCCGAGCGCCAGCGTGCGGAGCAGGCCTGCCCTGCTTCGGTCCAGCGTACCAGCGGAAGTGCGCTCACGACAGGACCTTGTTCGCGGTGCGTCGTCCGCTTAAACGAATGTCTGACAAGTGGTGTCTCCTCAAGAGGGTTCTGGTTGGGAATGAGCGTCGGCGCGTCGAGGCATTCTACCCGAAATGTTGACGGACCAGGGCTTCGACGGATTTGAAATGCCGTTCGGGGAGGTTCTTGAAGCGACGCTTACAATCGAGCAGGGCTTCTTCCGCAGTGGTGAACGGTGTGATCGTTTCCAGCAGATGTCCGTAATAGTCCATCAGCTTGAGTTCGACGGTGCGGAGTAACGATGGATCGCCTGCCAGGGCCGAAGCTGCTTTTGCCTGATCTCTTCCCGATTCCACGAGTGCCTGAAAACAGAGGCCCTTCAGCCGCTGTGTGACGGTGCTGCGATCCCATCCCAGGGCCTTGGCTGTCGCCTGCATATCGAACCGGTGTTGGCGCAGCTGGTTCAGCACGGCGACGTCGCCGGCCGGATCGGGGAGGAGCGGTTCGGCTCCGGTCACGACGGCGGTGGGCGAGGGCTGCCCCGAGAGGCGGAGGTCGGCTGTGGTGATGATCGGTCCGTCGGTGAGCGCGATCGCCTGTTCGAGACACTGGAGGAGCTCCCGCACGTTGCCTTTCCAGGCGTGCTGCCGGAGCGTCGCCATCGCGTCTTCCGAGAGCCGGAGGTTCGCGTGGGCCGGCTGCTTGGCCGCTTCTTGCACACAGGCTTCTGCGAGGGGCGGAATGTCATCGGGCCGGTCCCGCAGCGGCGGCAGGTGCAGGACGAGGCCTTTGAGCCGAAAATACAGGTCCTCGCGGAACCAGCCTTCCGACACCCCGCGTTGAAGATCTTTGTTGGTCGCCGCCACGATACGGACATCGACCGTGGTCGGAGTCGTCGCGCCGACGCGATAGAAGGTCCGATCCTGCAGCACACGCAGCAGTTTGCTTTGATGGTCGAGGCGAAGATCGCCGATTTCGTCCAGAAAGATGGTGCCGTGATGCGCGAGTTCGAAATAGCCCTTGCGATCCGTCAGTGCGCCGGTGAAGCTACCTCGCACGTGGCCGAAGAGTTCACTCTCGAAGAGTTCCGGGGAGATCGCCGCCATGTTGACGGCGATGAACGGCTTCGGTGCCCGCGGGCTCAGACGGTGCACGGCGCGCGCGAACAACTCTTTGCCTGTTCCCGGCTCGCCGGTGATGAGGACCGTGACGGTGGAGCGGGCGCCTTTCTTGAGATCGCGAAACATGGCCAGGATGGCAGCGGTTCTGGTGATGATGCCCAACTGCCCGCATTCCCGGCGCAGGAGTTCCTGTTCTGCATTTCCCAGAGGCGCTGAAGCGATCGTCGCGGCTCGCATGCCCTGAAGCTGCCGTTCGAGCTCTTCCATCCGCTCCCGCGTAGCTTCTTCTTGCGCCTGGGCATCGGCGATTTTGAGCTGCAGCTCGGCGGCGAGTCTCGTCGATTCAGCTTCCCTGGAGGCCGAATGAGACATGCCGGCGCGGGCCGATTCCAGGTCTTCTTCCAGGGATTCCACTGCTGTCTCCCGGTAAATCAGTGCTTCGCGAACCGCCACCAGATTCTGCTGAACCTGCAGCATGTCCTGTTCCAATAATGCCAGGCGTCGGGTTGCGACGATCTGCCCCAGTAAGCTGGTCGCCACCAGCACAGTGAGAGCGGCGGTGACAGGCATCACAAACGGCAGGACCCAATGGGTCTCGGTGAGCGAAGCCAGACTGATGGCCAGATAGAGCAGGAGGCTGCCGGTGCCTAGGAGGAGTCCCTTCCCATCAGGCCACCGGAGGACCATCCAGGCGACACAGAGACAGAGGGCAATGGTCAACAGGAGTCGTTGTATCGGAGAAAACTCACGTATCCAGTCTTGCGTGAGTAGTGTGTGGAGTAGGTGCGCCTGAATGAGCATGTCTGAAGCATCCTCGCCGGAAGGAAGGGTACGCTCCGCTTGAGTGTGCGGTTGCGTCAGTAAGAAGACGACCTTGCCGTTGACCAGCGTGCCGAGCGTTTCATTATCCTTCCGGTCGAGGAGGTGGGAAAGTTCCAGCACGGTGACGGTGTCGAAAGCGGCGGGAAGTAGCTGTCCGGAGAAATTGAGCAGGAGCCGGCCCTGGCGGTCGAGCGGCATCGACAGGGTACTCGTCCTCCCACCGGGCCACCGTGCGTTCTGCACCCGAACCTGTCCGGTGCGGCGTTCCACCTGATCGAGGGGCACTTGCCAGAATGTGGCCGCTAAGGAGAAGCCCAGGGCGGGGAGTTCGTCCGTCCCGGCGCCGCGAAAGAGCCCGGCCCGTCGCACAATGCGATCAGGGTCCAGAGCCGGCTGTATGGCGCTTCGGCGCGGCGTGAGGCTGTGTGCGGGGACGGCGGAGAGGGCCGTCTCCTGTTCGCCCGGAGCCGTCGACAATGCGGGATAGGAGACGGTTCCGGCGGATGTCACTGCTTCGGTCAGTAAGGCGTCACTGACGGCGCCGCCGAGGTTGGGAGGGCTCGGGAGGTCGAGCGGAATATCGATCCCGATCGCTGCCGCTCCCGCATCGTGCAAACCCGCAATGAGCCTGGCCGGAAGACTGCGATCCCACAGACCGGTGCCGAACTGTTGTTCGCTGGCCTGATCTCTCACGACCAGCAGCAGGTGCGAGTCGGGGGTCGGTTGTGCGCGGAGCCCCATCCACGTGTCGTAGGGGGCCCATTCGAGCGCGTGGTAAGTCACGGGCGCCGGCGCCCATAGGATTTCGGTGAGGGCGACGGAAGCCAGCGCCATGACGACGGCTTGCAGCCAGACATTCCTGACGAACAGGCGAGTGGCTATTTGCATGGGTCGTGGCGACTAGCGGGATGATGAACAGGTTCGTCGGTGCCCGCATCCATCGCCCGCATGGGGCAGTGGGTTGGGTCGAGCGGACTGTGTGAACATCCTGCGAGCGGTTCTGCTCCTGCCCGTGAGACATACCGTCCGGCATGTCGAGGCCATTGAAATCATGTCCAACAGCTTACTACGGTTTTGGAGTCTCAGGGGTGATTTCGTCAAGAATACGTTTGACCTCTTCCCGCGGCATCCCCTTCAGATAACTTTTGGCCTTGGCGAGGTCCGGTGCCAGGCCGAGCCCTTTGGCGTAGATGCGAGCCAGGGCTGTGCGTGAAGGAATCGCGCCATCGGCTGCGGTGGATTCCAGATAACTCAGAATCCATTGGCCGTGGGGGGGAAGTTGTCCGTCGAGTCCCTGCTCGTAGAGTTGGACCAGTGCCGCGTGCGAGATGTCGTTGAGCGCATAGGCTTCCCGCAGCAGCACCGGCAGGGCTTCGCCTGTGCGCCCTTGTTTGAGGAGTGTGGTGCCGACGGTTTCCGTGGCCTGGTCCCCCCGATCCAGATCGGGGAAATCCAGCCAGAGCTGATCGCAATAATTTTTGAAGGCCTCAGCCGCCGCCTTGGATTGTTTTGTCTGCAGGGTGCCTTTGACCGCTGCCAGCCGCCGGAGTTGGGTCAGGGCCTGCGCTGCTTCCGGCAAACCCTGCTCAAAGGCCCGCGCCCACCAGGTGATGGCCATGATCTGGCTCTTCTCCACGCCCTGGCCTGAGCGGTAGGCGTTACCGAGAAAGTATTGGGCTTTGGTCAATCCTGCCAGCGCGGCGGCTTCCAGTTCCTGCGCCGCGTCCTTGTCCCGTCCCGCCACTTTCAAGACCAGTCCGAGGCGGTAGTGGGCTTCGGCAAAGTCCGCTTTGAGCCGCAGGGCTTCCTGATAGGCCTTGATGGCCGATTGTACATTGCCGCGGGTGTAATGGATCGTCCCCATGCTGTAGTGCGCCTGCACGAGGGTCGGATCGAGGCGGACGGCTTCCTGGAGTTCCGTCATGGCGTTGCGCCAGTCTTGCTTGGCCATGAGCGCCGTGCCCAAATCGAGATGAGCCTGCGCAACGGTCGGATGGAATCGCAGGGCGGTCCGGTATTCGTCGATGGCGCCATCGGTATCGCCCAGCTGGAAAAGGGTTCTGCCCAGCGTGAGGCGTGGCTCCTGGGCATCGGGTTCGAGGTGTAGGGCTTGGCGGGCCTGGGTCAGGGTCTCCAACAGGCTGAGTGGCACGGGCGCTGGAATCGGCGTCGGCAATGCCGGCTGCGCGACGGATTCAGAGGGAAGCGGTTCTTCTCGAATCGGTTCCGGCGCGGGGATCGCGGTAGGGTCTTCTTGCGCGCCGGCCCAAGCCGGGTGAATGAGCAACGCCAGGGCCAGGATCAAAGGCCACCCTCCCTTGGTGGCGTGGAGCAGAAACATAGGCGCCGACAATCCTCCGCATGAAAAGAGACGTTCCTTTATACACATAGACGAAGCGGAAATTCCACGGAATCTCGCATGGAACCTGTGTCGTGGATGAGGTGCGGGGAGCATTCAATGGTTGAGGAATGCGAGCGCGAGGACCATCGCGACCAGCAGAGCCAGGAGGCCCAGTATCAGGTAGCGCCACCAGGACAATTGATCCTGAACCGGCATGAACCCCAGGCTGACGCCTTCCGCCAGCAACCAGTTTCTGAATTCCTGCGGGGCGACCAGGTTGAGTCCCCGGTCCGCGCAGGAGGTCATGAACCGATCCACAACCACGCCCTGCAGCGCTGCGCGAATCAGCCTTTCGAGCCAGCGCGGAAGTCTCAGACGGCCGGCGGTCTGAGTCACGCATCGGTCGACCATGGCTTCGTATTCCTGGCGAGCCGCGGCAAGACTTCGTCCTGGCGAAGTGGACGCCGACTGCATGGCAGGCAAGGCATGGAGCCAGTCCCGGAGCGTGAGTTCCAGCCGCTCTACCGTCTGTTGGGCTGCGCTCAACACCCCCGCAAGGGCGCCGCCGATCAGGGCACCGACAACGTAGAGGGCCGTCAGCGACCAGCTTCCGACTATGGCCCAGGTGCCATGGGAGGATACCGTGCTGCTGTAATAGGCGGCAGCCCCTCCGACGACGGCGATCGAGGCAAGCACGTGCAGCGGCAGAGACCAGAGCAGGGCCCCAAGGAATGTGCGGGGCCTCCTTGCGCTTGGTAGGGCAGGTTGATTCGACATCGCGACCAGTCGAGGACCTCAGGGGTTTAGGGCGGACTGGTTTGGATGAAACGGCCAGATGTTTCTGAGACGGTCGATTTCCGAAGCGAGTGCGGTCGGTTCAAGTCGAACCGGTTCGTGTGCAATACGCCACACCGGTTCGAGCGGCGCGGGATCCCGAGGAAGGCGCGGAATCAGATGCCAATGGATATGCGGGAGCTGGTTACCGAGCAATTCATAATTGATCTTCACCGCCTGCCACTCTTGCGCGAGCAGGGCCGCGACCCCGGACACTTCATCTATGAGCCGACTGCGTTCGTCGCGAGAGAGGTGGAAGAGTTCCGTGGCGTGGCGTTTCAGGACGAGCACGGTCCAGCCTGGGAAGAACTGATCGTCATGCAGGTAGGCCCGGGTGAGTCCGCAATCGGCGATGAACTGTTCCCGGCTGGGCCAGGTGCCGACACAGGCCTTGCAGACTGGGGGGCTCATGGTTGGCTCAGAGACTGGGCTTCCTGCGGCGTGATCAGGCCCTTCTTGATCAGGAGTTGAATCAGCTTGTCCGTGGTGGCCTTGTGCGGTGCGGCCGCGGCGGCAGCGGCCGCCGCCGTGTTTTTCTGTTTAGGTGCGTCCCGTTTTTGCCCCATGACCCGGAAAGACGGGGTAAAGACCGCGACATAGTCCCGGTTCCGGATGCGGACGGTCACAGGGAGGCTCTCGCTGTTCGGGGTGAGGTCAGGCCCCGATCCTTGCGGGACGCGAAAGAACGGTCTTCCGTCCTCAGTGGTGCCGTCCTGGCCGATGATTTCCATTCGGTTCAGGAGGGATTCGCCGGTCAGGTTCTCACGATCCTGCCCGCCGATATTGGTAATGCGATCCAGGACGATGATGAGGGAGTCGGCGATGAAGAGATCGGCGGAATTGTTGCGGACCGTCACATCGTACCGGTATTCGCTCGAAAAATTATCCCGACTGCGCAGGGTGACGAAGGCGGCGGCTTTGCCGCTCAAATCGACCAGTTCGGCTGCAGCGGCGAACAGGGGAGTGAAGGCTTGGGCCAGTAGGAGGCAGGCGCTTCCCACAACAATGTGCATGGACCGCGTCTTCGCCATGATCCCCTCCCGGTTGTCGGTCAGCATCGCTCTCAGAATAACAAAGCCCCGCAGTGAGTGCGAGGAAATCCTCTGCCCGGGTCGTGGTTTGCTTGACACGTTCTTTTCACGGACGATATTCTGCCGTTCGATCATCGACTGCGACTCGTCACCCCTGCATGGCACCTACACGTATGACGTCCCCTCCGCTGCTTGTTCCGCGGACACTCGTTTCTCAACTGCTGCATCTCTATGACTATCCCGACCCGCGCCGACCCGGACGGCTGATCAAGGGCTACGATTGCCCGCATGCTCTCCGGACGGCCCGGATGTGCGCCGCGGTGGCTCAGCGCATGGGACACCCGCCGGCGCGAGCCACACAGTATCAGATCGCCTGCATTCTGCATGATCTAGGTCGGGCCGGGTTGGATCGACGGCTCTTCGGCCGGATCTGGTCTTGGGCCCGCGCGCAGGGCATTCCCACCAGGCCGCGTGAATGGCGCGCTCTTCACCCGGAGACCCGTTACGGGCGGGAAACCGAGGCCTTTGTTTCGCGGTATCGAAGCGCAATGGAAGCGGCAGGTATCGAACTGAATGCCTGGGCCTGCGAGCAGGTGGAAATGCGGCTGGGGTACGCCCGCAGACTGGCCGCCCGCTTGCGTGCCGTGAAACCGCGCCTGCGTGAGTTGGCGGTGACCTGGTCGCCATGGATGAGCCGGATCATGCTGTATTACTACTATCCTGAGAAGCTGAAAGGCGCGCAGCCCTGGGTTCGGGAGTTGGCGGAAATCCTGGTGGCTTGCGAACAGTTCGAGGCCTATAGCAATCAGCGTCGCGGGCGAGACTATTATGTGCGGCAGCGTGAAGATGTGTCGGAAGCCTTCGCCTATCTGGATGCTCTGCAAGGTGAAGGGATCATCAGTCGTCCCGTGGTGCAGGCCTTGCGGGCGCTTGCGGCGGAAGGGGTATTCGATCGCGTATTGGAAGAGGCCAGGGGGCGGTCGTTGTCCAGGCGCGAGCGTACGTTCCTGCGCCGGGCGGGTCAGGAGTCACTACATGCCGGTTAGAAGTCTTTCGATGCAGGTGAAGATGCAGGGCGATTGCCGGGTGGAGAATATTACCGGGCGGGTCCAGGCGGCCTTGAAACAGACGCAATTACATGCCGGCATTCTCACGATTTTTATCAAACACACGACCGCGTCGGTATTGATCATCGAGGATGAGCCGGGTATCCGCGCCGATACAAAAGCGCTGTGGGAACGGTTGATTCCAGCCGATCCTGGCTGGCAGCACAATGTGCGCAACGCGGGAGAGGACAACGGCCACAGCCACCTGCGTGGCCAATTGCAGGGCCAGTCGCTCACCATTCCCTTCAACGACGGGGCGATGACGCTGGGCACCTGGCAACAGATCGTCGTGCTGGATTTCGATACGCGCGCACGAACGAGGGACCTGGTGCTGCAGGTCATCGGTGAATAGGATGCGGCCGGGCCGGGAGAGGCGGAGTGGACAGCGGTTGAGGGCTGCGTTGGTGGCGGTGCTGACGATGGTTGTGTCATCGCCGGGCTGGCTTCCGGCTGCAGAGGGCATGAACGGGCTGTTGATTGCGCAATCGGCCGCGCCGACCGAGCTCAGCCCGGAGGAACAGGCGACCATCGCCGTGTTTGAACGCGCCACCAGGTCGGTGGTGTTCATCGCCAACACGGCGATGCAGCGCGATCCCTGGTCGTTTAATCTGTTCGAAGTGCCGCAAGGCTCGGGGACGGGCTTCGTGTGGAGCCGGCAGGGCCACATCGTCACCAACTATCATGTCATATACGGCGCGGATGCGATCACGGTGACCTTGGCCGATCGCACCGAATACAAGGCGAAAGTCGTCGGCGCCGATCCGGATCACGATCTTGCGGTCTTGCAGATTCAGGCTCCAGAAACCGCGCTCCAGCCGGTGATCATCGGCAATTCCCAGTCGCTGCGTGTCGGGCAGAAGGTGCTGGCCATCGGCAATCCCTTCGGGCTCGACCATACCCTGACCACCGGAGTCGTGAGCGCCCTCGGCCGCACGATCAAGTCGATGAGCAACCGGACGATCGAAGGCGTGATCCAAACCGATGCGGCGATCAACCCGGGCAACTCCGGGGGGCCGCTGCTGGACAGCGGCGGCCGGTTGATCGGCGTGAATACCCAGATCATGAGCCCGAGCGGCGCGTTTGCGGGCATCGGGTTCGCGGTGCCCGTCGATACGGTCAGCCGGATCGTGCCGGAGTTGATCAAGCATGGAAAGCTGATCCGGCCCGGACTGGGCATCTCTTTAGTGCCGGATGCCATGGCCCGTCGTTGGGGTGTCAAAGGCGTGATCATCGGCAAGGTGGGCCGGGGGAGCATCGCCGAACGGATCGGGCTGCACGGGGCGCGTGAGACCGTCGGCGGCCGGATCGAACTGGGCGATATTATCGTGGCGGTGGATGGCCAGCCGGTCGAAACCATCGACGATTTGATGGATCTGATGGAAAAACACAAAGTCGGCGACGAGGTGACGATCGACTACGTCCGGGGCAAACGCCGGCTCCAGGTGATAGCGCCGCTGCAGGCGGTCAATTAGCCAAGGCAGGTGTTGAGTCGGTGAGCTTCGACAGACCGCCGAAAAATTATTCTATCGGCGGCCATATTCATGGCCTGCATGTGTGGAGGACAGGTAGACTGTCCCCGCAGGATGCTCAAAAAGGCCGTTCAGCGAGGCCTCAGCAAGTGAAGATCCGCAGGCGTACCCTTGGGGTACGTTGAGGATCTGAACGCGGCGAGAACGACGCTGACGGGCTTTTTCAGCATCCTGTCGAAGCGACAGTGCGGTTGTGCTCTGTGTTAGGATGACCGGAGTTGGACCAGCCGGAGGAATTGATATGAGCGACCATCGAAATCCGGATCAGCCAGAGTCGGGCGGGCAGCAGCCGCCGCGCCGTGAGGCCTCTGCCTCGTCTGATCCGATCGAACTGATAGAAGAATGTCTGGCCGCGTTTCCGGACGGCGACCCGCGCCAGAAGCTGCTCTATAAATTGCGACATGTGATCACGGCCCAGTCGGTTGCCCAGGACCGGCGCGATACCGAACTGAAGAAACTCAACGAGGTGGTGGCCAAACTGACGGCGCCTGCCAATCGAGTCGGCCTGTTGCTCGACGTGCCGGCGGACGCGGTGGCGCGCATCGTTGTCGGAGGGGCGGAGTATTACGCCAACATCGACCCGCGCCTCCCGGTCGAGGAGCTCAAGATCGGCACGCAAATTCTGGTGAATGAAGCCTATACGGTGATCAAGGCCCTGGGGTATGACCGCAACGGGCCGGTGCTGAAGGTGGCCGAAGTGTTGCCGGATGGCCGCATCCGTTTCGAGCAGGATATGGGCCGGCAGGCGTTGATCCTGCAGCGGTCCAGCGATTTGCTGGGGGCCGATCTCAAAGCCGGCGACGAAGTCCGGATCGAGCCGACACACCGGATCGCCATCGAGAAATTTGAAAATCGCCAGGCGCGGACGCACTTGCTCGATGAAGTGCCCAGCGTGACGTGGGAGCAAATCGGCGGACAGCATCAGGCGATCGAAGCCATCCGGAAAGCCATCGAATATCCGCTGCTCCACGCCGACACCTTCACGAAATATCAATTCACGCAGCCGAAGGGCTTCCTGCTCTATGGCCCGCCGGGCTGCGGCAAGACCTTGATCGGGCAGGCCGCAGCTGCCAGCCTGGCTCAGCTCGTCCGTGAATCACAGGGACAGGCTTCTGCGGATGGCAAATCGAAGAACCCGCCGGTCACGAGCGGCGCGTTCCTGCACATCAAGGGGCCGGAGATTCTGAACATGTGGCTGGGCGAATCCGAGCGGATCGTCCGGGACTTGTTTGCCAAGGCGCGCGCCAGACGGAAAGAGGGGGCTCTGCCGTTCATTTTCATCGACGAAGCCGAGTCCGTATTGGGGACCAGGCGGTCGATGCGATCGTTCAACATCAACAATACGCTGGTGCCGATGTTCTGCGCCGAAATGGACGGCATCGAGTCGCTCCAGGATGTGGTGATCATTCTGGCGTCCAACCGGCCGGATCTGATCGATCCGGCGATCCTCAGGCCAGGTCGAATCGATCGGAAGATCAAGGTCGCGCGGCCGAGTCGGGAGGCGGCCGTGGAGATTCTCGCGGTGTACCTCACGCCGTCGTTGCCGCTCGACCGCGAGTTGCTGGAACGGAACGGGCAGGACCATGAAGCCGCCCGCCGCGCCGTCATTGAGCAGGTGGTCGAGAGTCTGTTCGCGCGGACCGATCAGAACCGCGTGTTATCGATTCGGCTACGGAACGGCCAGAACAAGGTGCTGTATCGAGGCGATCTCGTCAGCGGTGCGATCCTGTCCTCTATCGTCCAGCGGGCGAAGGAGAAGGCGATCGAGCGGGTGGTGGCAGAGGCCGGAGCGCCTGCCGGGGACGGAATCCGCGCGCAAGATCTGCTCGATGCGGTGCAGGAGGAATATCGCGAAGGCGAGATGTTGCCGCCGGACGATGCGGCCGAAGAATGGCTCAAACTGCTGGATCACCATCCCGAGCAGGTTGTCGGTGTGTCGTCGTTCCGCCGCGGGCGGCCGACGGAAGAGCGATTGGTCAACCAGATTATTTGACACAGCCTATGCATCTCTTCGGTATTGAAACGGAATATGGCATCACCCGTGAGGATCTGGATGCTGTCGATCCCGTCGAGGAATCGATGGAACTGGTCCGTGCTCACTTGCCCGGCAAGTTTGAACGGCGCTGGGACTATCGGGGTGAAGATCCGCACGAGGATGCGCGCGGTTTCCGGGTCTCGGGTCTGCAACAGGACAAGGAAGAGGACGACTTCGCCAAGGTCGATGCGCATCGACCATTTTCCTTTCACGAGATGAAGAGCGATCTGGTCCTGCCGAACGGCGCGCGGTTTTACAACGACCATACGCATCCCGAATATTCCACGCCGGAATGTCGCACGCTCAAAGATCTGCTGGCCCATGACCGGGCCGGAGAACGTATTGTGCAGCGCGCGGCGGATCGACGGAATCAGCAGCTCGGCGGTGCGCATGTCCAACTCTATAAAAATAACACCGACTTTCACGGCCACAGTTACGGTTGCCACGACAACTTTCTGGTGTCGCGTTCCCTGCCCTTTGCTCAATTGGTCAGTGGCCTGTTGCCGTTTCTGGTGAGCCGGCAACTGGTGGCCGGAGCCGGGAAGGTGGGGATGGAGGCGCAAGAGTCCGGGTTTGTGCCCGGTCCCTTTCAGATTTCGCAGCGGGCCGACTTCATGGAGGCTGAATTAGGCGTCGACACGATGCACAACCGGCCCATCCTGAATACGCGAGATGAGCCGCATGCCGACCGGACGAAGTACCGGCGGCTGCACCTGATTCTCGGCGACGCGAACATGTGCGAATACGCGACGGCGCTCAAGGTCGGCACCACCAGGCTGGTGCTGGACCTGCTCCAGCGTGGAGAGGACCCAGGCCTGGAATTGGAACAGCCGGTGGCGGCGATCAAGCAGCTCTCCAGAGACCCTGAGTTGAAAACGACGGTGCGATTGAAGGATGGCCGGACGATATCGGGACTGGCGATTCAGGAAGAATACTGGAACGTGGCGAGTCGATGCTGTGCGGGCAGTGATCCGGACGCCGACTGGGTATTGCGGGAATGGCAGGAGACTCTCGGTGCGCTTCGTCAGAATCGCACGCAATTAGTCGGCAAACTCGACTGGGTGACCAAGCAGTGGCTGCTCGAGACATTCATGCGGGAAGAGCGGCTGGTGTGGGAAGATCCATGGCTCGCCAGCTTGGACCTGGAATACCACAATGTGAACCCCGACCGCGGCCTGTTTCTGGGTCTCGAAATGGAAGGGAAGACCTGGCGCATGACGAGCGAGCGTGACATCGCGCAGGCTCTGGTGGCGGGACCCTCAGATACCAGAGGCGGGCTTCGCGGATTGTGTGTGAGACGGTTCCCGGAGCAGATCACGGGGATGCAATGGGAGCGGGTGCAGTTTTCCGGGGGGCTGCGTGCGCGGACACTTGAGATGGGTGACCTCTTCGAGCCGGATGCGGTGCAGGCCTGTGCCGCGTTGTTGGAAGCTGCGGCGTCTCCAGCCGATGCGCTGGCGGCGTGGTCGAGACGAAAGGACGGGTAACCATGCGATATATGTTGATGCCGGAACGTCGTGAGGCACCGGGCGATCCCATGCCGAAACCGTCGGGGCCGTCGGAAGAAGGCGGGGGGCCTCGCCGGCCTGAAACGGGCTCGCCGGATAAGGACAATCTGCTGAAGCGGATGCGGAAGGTCGATCCGAAGCAAGCAGAGCGTTACCGGCAACGTACGGGCCAATAAACGTGAAAGGTAAAAAGTGAAACGTGAAAGGTCGCGGGTCTGAGGATTGAAGCGATCGTTGGTCCACCTTTGACGTTTCACGTCTAACGAGGTAAGCAATGGGGATGCAAGGGGACTTTTTTCAGCTCTTGAAGGAGCAGGGGTATCAGTTCGGGAATCCTGTGGCCGCGGCGGCCGGGATGGAGGTTCCGACTGCCACCACAATTCTGGCCTTGAAGTATCGCGATGGTGTCTTGGTCGCAGGCGATCGCCGGGCGACGGCGGGCAACATGGTGATGTACGACCGCACCGACAAGGTGCTGGAGATCGATCGCCATAGCGTGATGGCCATCGCAGGGGTGCCGGCGACGGCGTATGAGATGGTGCGCGTGTTGGAGCACTCATTCAAATATTACCGGCGCACGCAATTGCAGGAGTTGAGTTTCGAAGGCAAGCTGCGGGCGGTCTCCAAGTTGCTCAAGGAGAACGTGCCGGCGGCGTTGGCAGGGACCGGGGCGGTGGTTCCCGTCTTTGCCGGATATGACCAGGAGCAGGAGTCTGCCAAAATTTATTTCTACGACATTCTTGGGGCCGAGTTCGAAGCGGTGGAGTATGCGGTGTCCGGTTCCGGTTCGCCGACGATTCGCGGGATCCTGCATTATGTGAACACCTGGGGCCCGCAGCCCTTGGCCACCCTCCCTGAGGAGCAGGCCACGATCCAGGCGCTCCGGTTGCTGTCCAGTGCAGCGGAATTCGATTCAGCCACGGGCGGGGTGAATCGGGAGCTGAATCTCTATCCGGTGGTGAAACTCATCAAGGCGTCCGGTGTGCAGACCCTTCCGGATGCGGAATTGAAACGATTGTACGAGAGCGAAGTGCTGCGCGGACGCTAACAGATAAACGGCTGGTTATTGATCCCTATGGTGCTGGTTATTGATCCCTATGGTGAAGGTGGCACGTTATGTATGAAGAACCCTATCGGTGGATTGAGGCGGTCGGCAATCGACGCCAGTATCTCGATGAGCAGTTTGCGAAGGGCTCACCGGTCGTCGCATTGGCCTGTGCCGACGGGATATTGATGCTGACCGTCAGCCGTGGAACGCCCAAGCTGTATGAGATTTACGATCGTATTGCGCTGGGCGGAATGGGGCACCCGGCAGATCTGGAAAAGCTGCGCTTCTCCCTCCTGGAGATGGCCCATGTGGAGGGATTCAATCGATCGCCCTCCGATGTCACCGGCGCCAGGCTCATGAAGTATGGGCTGGCACCGACCATCAAGCAGGCCTTTGAAGAAATTTATAAAGCGCCCTTCATTGCCAAAATTCTCCTTGCTGAATTGGGCGTGAAACCCGAGCGAGACCTGTTTCTCTCGATCAACTACGACGGAAATTTCGAGGAAAGCCGGGGCTGGGCGGCATTGGGCGCGAAGGCTTCCGTGCAGGGCCGGATGCGACGGTATGTCGAATCGCAACCGGCGTTTGCGCAGGCCTCGCTGGCGCAGGCCGTGGAACTCGCCCTGTGTACCTGGGCCGTCGGCTCGTTAGCTCAAGCGGCGTCCGAGTCCCCGGCTGCGGAGTCTTCCTCAACCCGGGTATCGGAAGAACAGACGGAGGGCGACGGTTCGAGCCTCCCTGACAAGGCGGCGTTGCTGGCGCATGTGCGTCAGACCGTTGCCGAGAAAGCACTAGAATGTGTCCTGTTGGAGCGCCGCGGGCCTGGATCGGCCAAATATCGCGCGCTTCGTCCCGCTGAACTGGGCGGTCTGCTACCGCCGGCTGTCAGCGCACCGGCCGCCACCTAACATGTTGAACCGTATCTTCGGGCTTGAAACGGAATACGGCCTCCTTGTGAACCAGGATCGGCCCGACCATTCCCCCTCCTGGGTGGCGCAGCGGATTCGCGACCACATTTTTCAAATCGAACGGCGAGGGGTCCTCGACCTGCACCATCGTGGACACGATGAGCCACCTGGAAATGGCGGGTTCTTGACGAATGCCGGGCGCATCTACATCGACATGGGGCATCTGGAATACGCCTCTCCGGAGTGTACGACCCTGGCGGATCTGGTGGCATCGGATCGTGCCGGAGATCGCATTATTCAAGATGCGGTGACGGCGCTGGGGCTGGACGAGACGGTGTCGCTCATCAAGAACAATATCGATCACGAGACCGATGCAACGTTCGGCTCGCACGAAAACTACCTCGTCACGCGACAATTTCCTTTTTCCCGGCGCGGCCTGGCGCCGCTGGTCACCTTCCTTGTCACCCGCCAGATTTTCACCGGGGCGGGCCGCATCGGCTGCGCGAGCGACCCCAACGAATGGGTGCAAGTCGGAGGACTCATCCTGCATCGGCCGGGGCTGCGGGATGCGCAGGATCGATCGATCGTGCCGTTCCAGATTTCTCAACGGGCCGACTACATCGTCAACGATTTCTTCGAGTGGGTGCAACACAACCGTGCGATCGTCAATACACGTGACGAGCCGTTGGCCGATCCGAATCAATACCGCCGGATTCATCTCTTGTGCGGAGATTCGAATATGGCCGAATACGCCACGGCGCTCAAGATGGGGACGACTGGGCTGGTGTTGCAACTGATTGAGGCCGGTCAGGCCCCGCGCGGTCTGGGGATCCAGGAGCCGGTCGAGGCGCTGCAGGATATTTCTCGCGACCCGGATCGCCAATGGATCGTCGGCTTGGAGTCGGGACAGTCGATGTCGGCCGTCGATATTCAGGAGCAGTTTCTGGCCGCGGCCCGGCGTCATTGCAAAGGCCAGGACGAGGAGACGGATTGGGTGCTGGAGCAATGGGAGTCGGTGTTGACCGACTTGCGCGGCGGCTACGAAAAACTGGTCGGTCGTATCGATTGGGCCTCGAAGCTGTGGCTCTTAGAGACGTATCGGGAGGCCGAGCAGTGTGCGTGGGACGATCCCATGTTGAAGAGTCTCGACCTCGAATATCACAATCTGCATCCTGAGCGGGGACTCTGCTACGGTCTCGAGGAGGAGGGGCGAGGACCGCGCCTGACGACCGATAAGATCGTTGCCCTTGCGCAGGAGCATCCGCCTCGCAACACACGGGCGTTCGGACGCGGTGAGTTGGTCAGGCATCTGCTCGATAGCGGAGCGGCCGGAGTCGTGCCGGATGCACCGCTCGATTTCGAGGAACAAATGGCCTGCGAGTACATCATCAATTGGTCGAATTTCAAACTGCGTGGAACGGCGCCCTTCTTTATGGCAGACCCGTTTAAAACCTACGTGCAGGATGTGCGTAGCCACCTCGCCGCTCGATAGTCTCCCTCCTACCGCTTCAATCCCATCCGTTCCAGGGCTCCCTTCGACACGTCGAACGCGAAGCGCAATTGGACTGCGTAATACTTTTGAACCAGGCCGGACTGGTCCAGTGGCCGGTCTTCTTCGCGGTAGAAGGCCAGTTCCGTATCCTTCCAGCGGACGGCGATGCCGACGATCCAATCGAGCTCGGAAGGGTTCAGGGTGTTGCTCGCTTCACGGTCGGTGAAGAGATTCATGTCTCCGTACAGGACGACCTTGTTTTTGTAGACGTCCAGATCGGCATGGGCGACATATCGGAACAACGCCCGGCCCGTGTTGTTGGGGCGCGCGAAGTATTGACTGTTGTGGAAGAGCCATCCCGCGCCGGCGTAGGCCGTGAGATTCTGGTTCGGGAAGGTACGCCGCCACCAGGTGGAGTCCTGAATCGCTTGAAACCGGGCTGTGACGAGCGCATCGGCGTAGGCCTGTTTCAGGCCACGACGGTCCAGCGGGGCATCTCGTTCGTACTGCAGCCGCCAATTGAAGCGATCGAGCACGCCGGTGAAGGCAAAGGTGCCGTCCCATTCCGTCAACTCGATCCATCCGTCGGTGCGGTCGGAGAAAAAGTTCTGATCGGTGTAAAACGTGAGATATTGCTTATAGAGGTCCGTTTCCAAGTGCAGCATGTGGCGCATGCCGACGAGTCCGGTATTGTCAGGCCTGGCGGCGAACGTGGGATTTTTTACAAAGGCTCCGGTCAGCAGGTAGCCGCCGAACAGCGTCTCCTCTTCCTCGCGCGCTTCATGTTCCGGCTCATCCATGGAGGGGAGCGGGCGCCCGTATTTTTCCAGCCCGAAGGCCGGTTCCGGCCAGGGCGCAATCACCGTCAGCAAGCCGGTGAGCAGTACCAGCCAAGCTAGAGCAGGACTCCTGTATTGCCGGGCCGTCATTCCGGGCAGTTGGCGAAGATCTCTTCGCAGTCGTTGGAGGCATCGACGGAACTCGGTACGAAGCGATACCGCACCTGGTCGACTCGTTGGTGTTGGATCACGACCGTTGCCCAGCAGCCGTGATGCACGGTGGGTCGGCTGCTCTTCGAGGACACCATGGATTCTTCCAGCAGGGGGGCTTCTCGATAATACCGGAGCATGGTCACCGCTCCCTCCTCCCGTTCTTGGAGGGGTGGACCGGCACAGGCCAGCACCTGTTCCTTGGTTTGTCCTCGTAGCGCCTGCTGATGAGGATAGCCCTCGGTGATAGGCGGTGTGCTCTGACAGCCAAGCATGATTCCGGCCAGGATGATGATCAACATACCGCCGTGAGGACGACTATGAGGTGCGCGCATCGGGGAGTACTCAGGCTGACTTATCGTGGACTGTGAGTAGCATACCTGCCGGGTCAAAGCAACCAACCCGGACCGATTCTCCGATGGCTGCCTCGTTGTCGAACCAGCTTGCGCTGGGCCACGATGTCGGTCCCTGAGGAGGGCGGCGTCAACCGTCATCGGCGAACCGATGCCCGTGGACATGGCAAATTCTGCCGCGTGAAATTCCTTAATGGCTCTGGCTGTGATGCGGAGACGAGCGTCTCGCCGGATCCGTGCGGGGCCGTTGCGTAAAGTGAGGAATCGGCGTCAGGATCATGACGGTCGTCATCGTTCTGACTTGCTGTGGTACCTCCGGCGTGCCGAGAGGCATGACGAAGCGAGTGGTTCGGCCTGTTGCTATCATCTAAGTTAATTTTTGTAGGTAACTGCATTTTTTCCTGCGGATGAGTTGACAATTATGTCTAATTCCCTAGAATAAGCTTCGAACATGAGGTTGTTATGACAGCCGCTGTGTGCCAACTCTGAGGCCGTGCGTGTCGTTAATCCCTCCCTTGTTGGATCAGCCGACCCCCTCCCGCATCTTTGGAATCGTTCGTGCGCTTGCAAGAGTCCAGCCTCGCCCGGAGCGGGCTCTGTGAGCGGGCGACGACGTCCACACGGTATTCAATTCGATGCTGTGCAACGCGCAGCACTCAATACGGCGGGAGGGAATGTATGTCGAAGTACATCGCTGTGCGCAAAGAGAGTGTGTCTGTGATCGGCCTGCTTGGCCAGGAGAGCAGCCGGCAATCTTCGGTTCCGGATCGGAAGAAAACCAGCGATGCCTGGTCCCTCTCTGTGGCGGAGCGGCGGGCTTCCCGGCGCCTCGATACTCGGATCTCCACCCTCCTTCACTTTCAGGAGCATGCGTGGAGAGGTCAGACGAAAAGCCTGAGCTTAGGCGGGCTCTCGATGGAATTTGCCGAGGACATCCCCGCCATCTTGAATCAGCAGATTGTGTTCAGTCTGAAGCCCGGGACCGAGCAGCCGGAGAGTGCGGGGATTGTGTGCGGAATCCGTGTTTCCGAATGTGTCCTTGGTTCAGGTCGGACGAAACGAGGGGTGACACTCGCCGTTCAGTTTGTGCGGTTGAGCCCAGGTGATGAGCAGGTGGTCGCCATGTGGATGAGCGAAGGCCGCGCACGGCCGAACAGGGTGCATCTCGTCGCCGCATTAATCACCCAGGAGAGTGAGGATACCCTTATCGACACCGAGGCCAGGCAGCCGGTCGTTTCTCATACCGCACGCACGCGCGTAGCTCTGGCGCCTGAGCGTCCACGGCAGGAGCGGCGGCGTCATCAGCGGATCACGGTTGGATTGAGCACCGAGGTCAGTCTCCGGCTGGGAAGCGGTGGTCGAGTGTTGCCGGGGGCGTTGACGACCGATTTGACGTCAAACGGGGCTTGTTTGTGTTTGTCGGCCGAAGAGGATTTGCTGGGTTCAGAGTTGGAACTGAGATGGGTGTCACCGGGTGTCGCGCGGCGAGGATCTTCTGCTTCGACGCCGTCCTCCGGCTGCTCCGTGGTGGGCGAAGTGGTATGGACAAGACCGGGAGAGACCGGTACCCTTTCCGGTTATCGGCAGGCTGGGGGGCGGACGGTGTTGGCGGGTGTGCGATTTCTCCCGGTTGCGAAAGAGACAGAGGACATCATTGAGCACCTGCTCGGGCAGCAGCAGGGCGAGGGGGGCACGGCCAGGGCGGAAGGGCCTTCCGTCATCAGTGAATTCTCGGAGTGTGTCCGCCCGTCCGGTCATCGTATCGCGCTCTGTCACGATCGGCCCCGAACCGATGTGTCGGACGATGCACCGATTGTGGTGTTGGCTCCGGGGTATGGGGAGAGCAAACGCGATTATGTGCCGTTGGCCTATTACCTGGCCGGCAATGGGTTTCATGTCGTGCGCTTCGACAATGTCAATCATGTCGGAGAGAGCGATGGGTTGGTCACACAGTTTCGCCTGGAGGATATGGAGGCCGATCTGGAGACCGTGCTGGATTACGTGGCCTCCCAATGGCCGGGTCGATCCATCGGTCTTGTGGCGACCAGCCTGGCCGGTCGTGTCGCGCTTAAGGTGGCCGGGCGAGTTCCTCACCTGGGGCTGCTGGCGCTGATTAATGGAATCATGGATGTTCAGCATACGTTGCAGGCCGTCCATCAAGAGGATCTGATCAGCGAACATCTGGCCGGTGTGCGAAAAGGAGTGGTCAACATACTCGGCCTGACCATCGATGCGGATCGTTGGCTGGAGCATGCTGTTCAGGGAGGTTATGCCGACCTCCGCAGCACCGAGCAGGACGCCGAGCGCCTTCATGCTCCCGTCGTCCTGTTTCATGCCGAGCAGGATGCCTGGGTCGATCCGTCCTCCATCGAGGCCGTCGGTGCAGCGATGGGTGCGAATCTCCGCCACTCCTATGTGGTGCCGGGCGCCTTGCATCGACTTCAAGAGAGCCCCCGGAAAGCCCGCACCGTCTACCGCCAAATTGCCCTGTGCTGTCAGGAGGCGTTGTGGCCGGCACGGTCGATGGCGCGGATGGTCGAACCATCGCATCGAGAAATCGGCGTGCAGAACCGCGCGGAACGCGAACGCAGCAAGAAACGTCGGCCGATGGGCAAGTCGGATCATGTGGCGTTCTGGCAGGAGTACTTACATAATTTCCAGACGATTCCGAACGTGGCCGATTTTTGGCGGCTCATGGATCATGTCTATCGCCTGATGGGCGACTGCCATCACGGGGAACGGATTCTGGATGCCGGGTGCGGCAACGGGAACCTCGGTGTGTTTCTGCAGCTCAATCAGGCGTTTCGCCAGCGCTATGCCCGGCGCGGAGATTTTCGCTCGCCCGACTATGTCGGGGTGGATTTTGTCCCGACGGCGCTGACACAGGCCATGACCAACTTCGAGCAGGTGGGGGCGGCGCTACAGGGGCAGTTTTATGAAGGGCTGCGAGCCTATGTGCCGATGTCGATGCGCGTCTGCCGGGCCGACCTGGAGTCTCCGCTGCCGTTTCCCGATCGTTCCTTCGACCGGGTCGTGTGTAATCTTGTGATCGGGTACGTGCGCGACCCGCTGTTCACGCTCCGGGAATATCTGCGCGTGTTGGCTCCCAATGGACGGTTGGTGATTTCCAACCTGAAGCCGTATGCCGATCTCTCGGCGATTTATCGCAGCTTTGTTGAGACGGCTCAGACGCCGGACCAAATTGAAGAAGGGCGTCGTCTCCTGGACAATTCTGGTAGAATCAAAGAGCGCGAAGGCGAAGGCATTTTTCATTTCCATTACCAGGCGGAACTAGAAAGTTTGTTGCGCGCCGCCGGCGTCACGCATCCGCGGGTCTATTCTACGTTCGGAAACCAAGCACTCATTGCCGTGGCCGATAAGGGTTTGGCGAACGTCACGGTGGCGGCATGATGACACGGCCTCGGCTTTACCAGAGTACCTGAGATGAAAGTGCTCGCGTTCAGCGCCCTGGTGAATGCGTTAGCTGCGACCGGGCTCGGAATGTTCGTCTACTTCCGGGATCCTACCGCTGCACGCAACCGGATTTACGGGCTGTACTGTCTGAGCATTGCCTTTTGGAGCGTCTTCTACTGCGGCTGGCAGCTCACGGAATCCAAAGATCTTGCGCTGAGTCTGCTGCGCTTGGTGATGGCCGGCGCATCGCTCATCCCGATTCTGTATTTTCACCACACCGTCACATTTCTTGACATTGCGGCGCGTCACGCCAAAGCCCTGAAGATCGGCTATGGTCTGGCGGCACTATTTCTGCTGGCCGATACGACGCCCTGGTTCGTGGCCGGGGTGCACCCTGCGATGTCGTTCTCTTTTTGGCCGGTTCCCGGCCTCTTCTTCCATCCCTTCCTGCTGTATTTCCTCTGGTATGTCGTCTATGCGACCTCGCTCGTCGGGGTCGCCCTTCGGGATGCGAACGGCATTCGGCGCCATCAATATGCGTACATGCTGGCCGCCAGCATCATCGGGTATGCGGGCGGGGCCACGAATTTCCCTCTCTGGTATGGCGTGCCGCTGTTGCCCTACGGCACGGTGCTCATCACGATGTATACGGCATTGATGGCCTACACGATTGTTCGGTACCGGCTGATGAATATCAGTGTCGTCCTGAACAAAGGGCTCGGGTATGCCATCGTGCTGGCGATTATTGTCGTGGCGACGTCCATCGGCGCGGTACTCAGTAATCGCGCGACCGGACATTCCACGCCTCCGTTGTTGGCCGGAACGCTGTTCCTGATTTGTGCGCTCTGGGTGCTCAGCAACAATCCCCGTTCCACGTCGAATACGATCTTCAGCGCGGTGTGCGGGGCCGCCTGTCTCTGGTTATTCGGCTGTTTCATGCTGTTCTCCGCGTCACGCGAGGATGAGGCGCTCTTCTGGGTGCAGGTGATTTACACGGGAGTGGTCTTCTTGCCTGCGCTGACCTATCACTTTGCGCAAAGTCTCTCCGGAGGGGCTGCGCACGATCGCCTCATTGTGTGGAATTATGCCGTCGGCGCGTTTTTTTGGAGCCTGTTGTTCACGCCGTATCTGGTTGATGGCCAGTATGTCTACTATTGGGGCCGATACCCTAAGGCCGGGGTGCTCCATCCCTGGTTGGTCGCATATGTGGTGGCGGGCGGGGGGCTGACGGTGTATCGGCTGTATCAAGGGTATCGGCTCCACCTCAGTTCCTCCCCGCTGCTTGGCGCCCAGCTGAAATACACGGTTGTGGCCCTCGCACTGGGATTCCTTGCCTCGCTCGATTTCCTCCAGAATTACGGCGTGGGATTCTATCCGGTCGGGTACTTACTGGCCGGCCTCTCGGTCACCGTCGTGGCCTATGCCATCGCTCGATACGAGTTGATGGATGTGTCGTTCGTCCCGAGTCGGCCGAAGGTGATGTTGTCGATCAAGTTGATGGGGCTGATTCCGGCTTACATGATGATCTTGCTGGTCATCCGGATCTTTACCGGGACGTTCCATTATCTTCTGGCCGGGGTGCTGTTCGGTCTATTTGTGATCGTATCGAGCGGTTTGGCGAACCTTCAGAAGGGGGTTGAGCGGGCGATCGGGCAGACGCTCTTTCGAGAGCGCTACGATGCCTACGATACGCTGGTGCAGTTTTCGAAGTCTCTTGTGGCGATCCTGGAACTGAAATCCCTCACCAAAGAAATTGTGCAAACGCTCGCGCGAGTAATGAACATTAAAACGGCCTCCGTCTATGTGCTGGACAAGGAGCAAGGGATCTACAGTCTGACCGCCTCTTACGGGTTCGTCACGCGTGAGGTCGTGGTGCCTCCGATTAAGATGGAGGGAGAGTTTCCCAAGACGTTGTTGCGAACAGAGACCGCCCTTGTCCGCGAGGAAATCGAATACGACAAGGCCGATACGGAACATCTGCGATTGCTCGACACCCTCAAAGCGTTGGCGTCCGAGGTCTGCATCCCGTTGATCAGCAAAGACCGGCTGGTTGGTTTTTGCAACTTAGGACGCCGGGCCAATCATGGCATGTATTCGACGGAAGAGTTGGCCCTCCTCAAGACGCTGGCGCAGCATGCGGCGATCGCAATCGACAACGCGCTCTTGTATGAAGATCTCCGCCGGTCACAATTGTTGATGCGTCGTACCGACCGGTTACGATCGCTTGAAACCATGGCCGGCGGGTTTGCCCATGAGATTCGAAACCCGTTGACGTCCATCAAGACGTTCGTTCAGCTGGCCCCTGATCGCCGTGACGATGTGGAGTTTATGGAGCAGTTCAGCCAGGTCGTGTGTGAAGACGTTGAGCGGATCGAGCGGCTGGTGCATGAGATTCTGGATTACGCGCGGTATATGACGCCGAAGCTTACCCAGGAAAGCTTGAATGACGTGGTGTCCTCCTGCCTCTACTTTATCGAGGTGAAGGCGAGCAGCAAGGCCATCACGATTCAGAAAGAACTGGCGAGCGACCTGCCTTACGTGAAGCTGGACCGTCAACAGATCAAGCAGGTCTTGTTGAACTTATTCATCAATGCGATGGAAGCCATCGGTGGTGACCAGGGCGGCCGCCTCTCCGTTCGCACCCGCAAACTTGTCAAGCCCGTGAATGAGCCGTGGGTTCAGATTGAAGTGGAGGATAGTGGGCCGGGAATCGACCCCCAGGATTTAGACCATATCTTCGATCCGTTCTATACCACGAAGCACGAAAGCGGAGAGCGTGAGGGGACCGGGCTCGGCTTGACCATTGCGCACCAGATCGTTCAGGAGCATGGGGGTTATGTGGAGGTAGCCAGTGAGGTGGGCCATGGGACGAGATTCATGGTCAATCTTCCCGTGAACCCACCTATCGCAGAGTGGCAGGCTGCGCAGCCTGCCTTCGATGACGGAAGAAAGCTTGCCGGAGCCTTTCTTGCCCGGCCTCACCTCGGGTTGGATGAACAGTTCGGCAAGCCGCCTGCGCCCATCAAAGCGAGTACCTGACGCCGAAGAGTAGCTGGCGGTGGGGCATTGCAATCCGACAGAATCTGTCCTCTTCCAAATGGGTGTGGAGGCATGCAGCAGATCTCGGAAGACTGCTTTGTCTATGCCGTGACCATTCGACGTATCCATTCGAGGGTTCTATTTTCCGCCCAAAACCGATCCTCCCGCCGGCACCGTCGTTGAAAGAATCCACAGTGTCCTCCGTAGCGCAGCAGCATCAGTGTAATATTGGAATTGTGTCGGATCGCCGGGGTATCGAACATCGTAGCGGGAATGAATGGGTCGTCTTGCGCCGTGATGATCAGTGTTGGAACGGCGATCTGGTGGAGCACGTGATGGGCTCCTGCCCGGTCGTAATAATCGGCGACATCTCGATAGCCTCCGTCGCGGGCGGTATAGGTCTCGTCAAACTGAGTGATCGTGTTCATCGAACCCAATGACGACACATCCCATGTGTCGGGAAACAGTGCTGCCTTTCTTCGCATTCTCGCCTTTAAGCTCGACAGGAAGTGCCAGTGGTAGAGCCAATTCCTGGGTTGCTCGAGGGCTGCCACGCACTGTGTGGGATCAATATTCGGACTGACGGCTACCACGCCTGCCAATGCCTGATTCGACCGGCCCATCTCTCCTGCTGCTTTCAAGACGAGATTCCCGCCCATTGAATATCCCACAAGCCATATCCGAGACAGACGATCGCGTTCCTGCAATTCCTGGATGATGGTTCGATAATCGTTACTGAGCCCGCTGTTGTACAGAGTCGGAGTCAGGTGGTCGGTGCCGCCGCAGGTACGTTGGTTCATACGGATGACGTTAAATCCAGCGCGGTAGGCTTTGGTCGTCATCCCACGCATGTAGTGGGAATCTGCGGAGCCCTCAAGCCCGTGGAGCAGGATGAGGGTCGGGGAGCTCGTGGGGTGAGGCTGCCAGTGACAGAAGCCCTGCAGCTGGGTTCCCGGTTCGGTGGTGAATCGCCGTGTGACCTGAGGGAGGGGTGCTCCTATCGCCTCCCGAGGCCAGTAGCGAGGTACCAGGGTCATGAGATGCGGATTGCGAAGCAGGAATGCGGGAATGAATCCGTCCAGCGAAATCATATTCGGCTCATCATAAAGAAATGCCGCTCCCTGCGCACTGTTCATTTTCTGTCGGGCCGGTGCCTTCTCCCCTCAAGGGTTGCGGGTGAGGAACCGATAACAGAAGTTGGAAAGTTGGTTCTTTAAGGAGGCGGGTATGTTGACTGCAATCGGCGATGTGATGAGGCGAGTGTACGAACGAGGGTGGATTACGACGCGAGACGGTAACATCAGCATGCGGAAGCGGGCGGGCAAGTATCTGTATATTACACCGTCCGGATGGCGTAAGACGATTGTCCACCCAGAACACATTGTGCGCTTGGAGGTTCTGACTGATCCAGTGACCGGCCAACTTGTTCCAAAGGTGCGTGACGGGCAACAGCCATCCGGGGAGCTGTGGATGCACTGGAACCTTCAGCGGGACACGAAGAAGACGAGGACAGTCGTCCACGTCCATGCGACCCACATCGTGGCTGCGATCTATGCTGGAATCGATTTGCAGGCGATGAGTGCGGAGTTTCCCGAGATCTCACGCTATACACGTGTCGGCCATACGGTCCCTGCATTGCCGGCTTTGTCACGTGATCTTGCCGATGTGACGGCAGAATGCTTGGGGCTGAAGAAGGATGGGACACTGGAGTTTGACATTGTCGGACAGATGAATCACGGTGTGTGCGCTGTCGCGACGGACCCGTGGGCCGCCTATGAACACATCGAGCGACTCGACCATATCTGTGAGATCGTTTTGAAGAGTGGAGTTGCTTCGAAGCCTGTGGGCAAACAGTCGTCTTAGTGAAGAGGTAAGGAGGATTTGGGGAAAAGAGAAGGGGGCTGACGGACAACACAGTCAACCCCCTTCGTATTGTGGCTCCACGGACTGTATCCCAGTCGTACGATTCAGTTTGCCTTACAACGTAAGGCAACTCTCAATTACTAATCGGTCTAATATCGAGTTTCTTCAGTTGCAACAATCAAGCACTGGGACACGGTTAGGGAGACGGCTTTGCTGCATTGAGCCGCATCAGGCGTTCAGTAAGCTTTCCCCCAAAGTCGGCGATCGCCACTTTCTTCGCTTCATCGATAGAAGCAGTATCTTCCAAAAGAAGTGCCGGTCCGATCTTTTTTGCCACACCCTCGGCATCTTGCGTTGCGTAAAGATACCCGTTTCGAACATCCCATAGAGAAGACCTGAGCATAACCAGTGCGTCACTATGCGTGCCAGGGGCCACATATGCTCCGATAATGGTCCAGTACAAGAATGCTGCAGGGTTATTATAACGATCGACCGCCGAAACATCGGTGATGAGAAGCACGGCATCCGCTCCATATCGAGCTGCCGCTAAACGCAGGTCTTTGAGCTCCCGATTTGCCGTGCTCCCAAACGTCCAGTGATTGCTTCCTGGAACGGTGTCTTCGGAGATCAAGTAAATATCTGAAATGATCCCTGCAGCCTTGAGTTGGCTACCGAAAGCCAACAATTGGTTTTGTTCCTCATCGGTCCAGAAGCGTTTCTTATAGATCCATGAATGACTGTTCAGGTACACCCCCAGTTTGAATGGAGCTGGCAGTTGAGGTTTGAGGGCGAGGACATCCTCAATTGCTTGGTCCGTCGTGACTGGACCAGCAGAGCTCCTCAGCGCACCACGATCAAACCCTTTGCTCGCAGCACATCCAGTTAGCACGGCGAGCGCTAGAACCATCAGCAAAGTCTTCACTTCGGACCTCCTCGGCGGAGTTGTGACGAAATTCGATGACGGGAAAACGACAATTTACGGGGGAATGCTGAAAAAAAGAGTAACCTAAGAGAATCTATCCGTCAAAAGAAACAGCGGTTTAGATATTACGGCTTCAAATCGATTCCACGAGCCTTACGCTGCACGACCCCTAAAGCTTGAGATCTACAGATCAAGTTTGGCGTAACTCAAACCCTCGACCGAACGAATTTTTGTCCCTCTGCTCTTAAAAGAATAAATTCGCTTACCCCACCGGCAAACAATGGACCAGCTAAAGGAATAAGTATCCAGCCATCGTTCTTGAAAAATGGTAGTACGTCCTCAATTTGAAACAAAACGAAATATAAAACTAACAAAACTATGGAAGCCGCTGCCGTCCGAGCAACAATTGCTCCTAGCTGAAAATGCCTTCTTACATCGGAATATGCACACCCAGCAAGACTTCCCGCAGGCGAGGCAAAAATCCCAAGAAATAGTACTGAATGGCCTCCCACTGTTTCAACGAATGCTAACGGTAAGAGTAGCAGCGGCAGCAGAACTGCGCCGAAGTATGCAAAGGCAACTCTTTTCAGGAACCACAAAGTCAGGACATCCCCTTGAGATGCGAAGTGGGCTAGCACACTTGCCCGCCAGCACACTTCGAGCTAATCGAGAATACTCCAATCTCCATACTGTAGCGAGCCAAGAGGTATTATGATGACCCGCTGCGTCCTACTTTGACTATATAGATCAAGTGAAGCGGGGGCTGCGCCCCCGATCCCCCCGGCCGTCCGGTCCATCGGTCCGGAACGGCCGGGCGGCCTCGTTGGGCGGAATTCTTCTTCGATTAATCTCCGTAGCTCCGTAAGTCCTTATCTTGCTCATCTCGCCTTTAGAAGACTTTCCAAGGGGGCGGCCAAGCTGACGCATCGCCGTCGTCCATTTGATAACTGTGGTTGAAGCAAGGCCCTCTCACCCCTTGGAAGACGCAAGGGGGTGACAGGGCCTATAGGTTCAGGTTTGAAGGATTTGAGCGGTTAGTAGCGGGATTTGCGAAAGGTGAGGCCAGCGCAGGTGCAGCAGAGTAGGATTTCTCTGGCGACGCCTTCACTCTGATAGTAGACGCGTCCCCACATCCGATCTGCCTGACAGAACTCACACAACCGTTCGTGGCTGTGTGCAGTGCAGAGCCAGCCCTTGCGGGCTCGATCATAGACAAGACCGGGCTGACCGCAACACATTGGCCCAAACAGGGAGTCAATTTTCCGAACACAGGTATGAGCAGTCATGCTTTAGAAAAGGTGAGGCCTTTTCCGAGAACCAATTGCAGAATGAATCCGTCGAGCCAGATGGCGTGCCCGGCGAGCAGGTCTTCCCAGGTCTTAAAGAGCACGACGCGAGGGATTTCGATCTCCCCTCGAATCCGGCGAAAGGCATTCCTGCTCGACCATTGATTGCGCATGTCTTCCCAGAGAGCGCTCATGGGGAAACCGAGCGACCGTTTCCAGGACCAGCACATATTCACGTAGCCCGATTGATCCTGAACGTATTGGCTGATGACATATCGGCTGAGGCGGTTCCGGGAGCGATTTCCAGGCTGGTAGGCCTTGATCCATACCACCGGAGCCCCGTGGAGGCCTTGCCATTGTGCAGAGAGCCATTCTTGTGAGATCCAAAACCGGCGAGCGCGTTCACCATCTGGGACTCGCCAAGCCCAAAAGATATGCAGCACGCCGTGACCTTCTTCCGTGCGAACTTGGTAATATTCCAATCCTCGAAAGCCGAGCTGTCGCTCGATCCGCTGACGTAATTGCTTGTGGTGATAGGTCAGCTTTTCGGCCTGACCGCCTTCTGCGGTAGACAGGGTGACCCATAACACTTGAAAGTGATGGGCCTCCCAAAACCACAACAGCGAGCGGACTCGTTGATAGCCACGCTTTTGTTTACGCGACCATTCCGACCTGACAGGGCGCCCGCCTGATTCAGGGCCTTGAGGGGCTGATTCGAACCTGGATGAATAGGCCTCAGCCATGAAAGGTCTCCTGAGATGGTGGAGGTGGCGAGAAAGCCGGGAGAGGCGAATCCTGGGAACTAGTAGAAGTACCGGCAGGCAAGGTCGTGAGTCGTCGCGCACCCTGGAGCAGAAGGGCCTGCAGGCGTGAGGTGCGCTCCTCTCGGGTCTGTGGATTGATCGGGATGAAATGAACTTCAATCTTCATCGGAGTGCCCATTGGGCAACATATCGTCATGGGAAAGATCAAGCGTCGTTTCAACGTGCAACTCAAACAGGTCATCTACGGTGCAGCCGAAGTACTCAGCGAGTTGAAGGGCGACCTGCAGGCTGGGGACCGCCTTGCCCTGCTCCAGTTTGGTGACATAAGAACGGTTAACGCGTATTCGGCGAGCCAAGGTAGCCTTGGAAATGCCGCGTTGCGCTTGCCGCGCCCGCCATTCTTTTAGGTGATTCTTGATCATGTGCAGCCTCCGTGAAGCGCACTATAGATGCTCGTTGCCTCATGGTCAATATGATGGAAAGATTTTGTGTTGACTGTGTGACAACAATTCAGCTATAGACTGCCCCCATGAATACTCCAGAGCTCAATCGAGAGACTCCCCAAGCCCCGCAGGGTTTTCGCGCCTTGGTCAAAAAGCGAATGGAAGAGGTCAACCTCAGTCTCCGGACCGTAGCCAGCGAAACCGGTATATCCCCGGCTTATCTATCTCGTTTGTTATCGGGCGAACGGGGACTCCCACCAGACGATGAGATGATTCTGAGACTGGCCGAGGTCCTGCGCATCGATCCGCCGGAACGGCTGCTTGTGGAAGCGAAGCGGGTGCCGGATCTGTTGCTCCCGGCCCTCTTGAGTGCTCACCAAGCCGTGTCGACAGCAGAACTGAAGGAGGCGATGAAGCAGTTAAAGGCGGTGATTCTCCAGCAACGAAAGAGGAGAAGCCGACGATGAAGACGGTATCCGGTCTGCTCCCCTCATTCATCCAGTGGTTGCGACGACCGGAACGCTTTATTCAGAAACTGCAAGCCATCTATCCCCACTGCCAAACTCTCCCTTTCCACAATCAAGAAGATGCCGCTGCCCAACAGGGTGTCGAGCTTCTGGAAACGACGTTCAGTCCGAAGATTGAGGGCATGACGACCAGGGACGAAGGCCAGGTCATGATTGTGATTCGCCGGGGCCTCAGTCCGCTGAATCGGCAGTTTGTCATCGCCCACGAATTGGGGCATGTCCATTTGCATCTCGCCGACATGAAAGACACGGACGAGCCAGCCTTACTCACTCCGCACGATCATCGAGACATCGAGGCCGATGCCTTCGCCCTCGTCTGGCTGATGGGGTCCTTACCGAAGGAGCGACTGGAGCGAGAGGTCTTCCTGTACGTGCTCAATAATCGAGAAATGGCCTGGCGCGCACTGCGCGTGATTGGCTATGTGGCGTGGTATCACCAGCGCATCCGTTTGGCGAACTGGCTGGAACGCGCCTGCTTGGCCCTACAAGAGAAAGGAACGGCATGATGGCAGCTACCCCCGTCCCGACCATTTGCGGGCTCTATACGCGCGTCTCGACGCGAAATCAGGCCGATACCGAATACAGTTCCCTCGAAACCCAGCGCGAAAAGCTGGAGGCCTACTGCAAGAGCCAGGACCAATACGTCATTTATCGAGTCTATGAAGACGCTGGTTTCTCGGCGGATACGATGAATCGACCGGCCTTGAAGGAAATGCTGCAGGATATTCGAACTGGACGGATATCTTGCGTGCTGGCGTACAAAATTGATCGATTGACTAGATCCGTAAAAGATTTTCATGTCCTGATGGATTTGTTCGACCGCCACGGCGCGAAGTTCGTGTCGATTACTCAAAGCCTCGATACACACCATCCGATGGGACGATTGCTACGAAACATCCTGCTCGACTTTGCCCAGTTCGAACGGGAGATGACGGCGGACCGCACCCGAGACAAAATGCAGCAACGGGCCACCAAGGGCTTGTGGAACGGCGGGAATGTTCCCTTTGGCTATCGCAATGAGGACAAGCGCCTGGTGAAGCATCCAGAGGAAGCGGCCAGCGTCCAATTCATGTTTCAATACTTTGCCCAAGATCCCTCACTGACCCGACTCAGAGCCGAGCTACAACGCAGAGGATGGTTTCCCAGGACTGGGAAGCCCTGGGGGAAGATGACGCTCGACTATATCCTGACGAATCCGATTTATTGCGGACGCATCCAGTTCAATGACCAACTTTTTCCAGGCGAACACGAGGCGTTGATTGAGGAGGGGTTGTATCACAAGGTTCAATCGCTTCCTCGCGAACATAGCCGAGCGGAAACAAAGATCCAGCGGACATTTCTCCTCAAGGGGCTGCTCAGATGCAGTGTCTGCCAATCTTTCATGACGCCGCATTACACGCAGAAGCGCCGTAAGGATCAGTCGATTAACCGGATTGCCTACTATCGCTGTACGAAGACCATGCAGCACAACAATACGGTCTGTACGATTAAGGCCCTGAATGCCGATACGGTAGAACGACAGGTGATTGAATACCTATCCACGCTAAGTCAGCAGGCGGAATGGGTGAAAGTGACCGTAGAAGAATTAAACCGGGACCAGAAAGAGCAAGTGCGACCATTGGAACAGGAGGGTATCCGGCTGAAGGCAAGCCTGAATCGGCTTGAACGCGAAATAGATCGATTAGTGCGAGGGGTAGGGCAGGGGACGGTATCCGTCCAACGCCTGGAAGATGAGATGCGCCGGCAGCAGCAGGAACAGCACAGCCTAGAAACTCAGTACCAGGCCGTGCAACGGCAGATCCAGGAGCATACGGCAAGAGAATATGATTCAGAGGTTGTGCTACGGAACCTGAAGAATTTTCAAAAGATCTTTGCGGCGTTACTTCCGAAAGAGCAGATGGAAGTGCTGCGGTGTTTGGTGCGGGATATCATCGTTTACCCCGACAAGCTCGTCTTTAATATCTTTGAACTTGCCGAGGTGGGAACGAGTTCGCAGGAGCGTAAAGGTTGGCTCCCCGGGCAGGACTCGAACCTGCGACCAGCCGGTTAACAGCCGGCTGCTCTACCAACTGAGCTACCGGGGAACAAAGAGACTCAAAATAATCGTCGGCATTCTAGCAAAACTAAAGAGAGAAGGGGGAGACTTTTTTAGATGCCGAAATCATCAGTCTCGTCTTCGTCTGATGAGGCATCCGTATTTCCTTCAGCCAGTGCAGCAAAATGTTTTGCCCAGGTGAGGTAGAGATTCCCGCTATCCCGCATCGTATCGGCGGCCTTAATGAGCTTTTCAGCTAGTTCAGGGTCTTTCCCTCCGGCGTGAATGGCTGCGGCTTGCCGCTCAATTGCCTTGGGATATTCATTCAGTAGGCCGGCGATATCACGTAGCAGTTCATCGAGCACATTGTCTTCTTGTTCCATGGGATCGATCCTCTCAGTGCTCAGTTCAAGAAAAAGCCCCATAGCGTGGAACGCTATGGGGCCTTGTAACAACGCGACTCGCTACCCTTGGTAGGCTTGTCCGAGGCCTGCGGACTCGCCCTTGTGGCTCATCAGCTGCCCAGTGGCGCTGACTGCCTGCATCTCGATTGCCTCGTGTTTGGCGGCGTTACAGACAACGACGCAGAGTTCGCATCCCTTACAACGATCGATGGTGACTTCTGCCACCATTTTTGTCGAGTTAAGGTCCAAGCAGTTGGCTTCCGGGCAATACATGATGCAGAGGCGGCAGCCCTTCTTGGCCACGCACTTCTCGTCGATCACTTGCGCTACGTTATACATGCGACGTGGTTCCTTCTCTCTCGTTAAGCTGCAACGGCAGGATTGCCAACCCGCAACTCGACCTTGTTCTTGTCAGCCCATTCGCTTGCGATTTCGTAGGCTCGCTTGACGGTTGCCAGGTTCTTCGCTAATAGCATTTCTTTCTTGGCAAACTTCTTTTTGATCGCTTCGTCCAGGGAGGCGGTACCACCGGATGCCACGAACTTCTTGCCAAAGCGTTCCTGCAAGGCGCCGTCGAGAGCTTCCATGGAGACGCATTTGGTAATACCTGCGACCGAACCGATCATCGACATATTGGTCGAGAGCTCGGTGCCAGCGACTTCGATCGCGAGCTCGGTTCCCGCAATGTAGAACAAGGCCACGTTCAGGTCCTTGAGGCGATTGATATCTTCTTCTGACAAGAGAGGCTGGGCTGAGTTGATGATGACGACCCCCCCCTCTTTGACCCCGGAGTAGAAGGGCATGGTGTAGCTCTTGCCCATTGTAATAACCTGAGGATGAAACACTTCAATGACGTCGGGAAATACCAACTCACCGCGGTCATAGATCCGCTCAATGCCGATCCGACAGTAACTTTCAGCGGGAGCCATTCGTTTCTCGGCGCCAAAAAATGGATTCGAAATGGAAAACTTTCCGTCTCGGTTGGCGGCCATGGCCATTACGTGGGCTGCCGTCACGGCGCCCTGCCCACCCAACCCGGACATGCGAATATTGAGTCTCTTCTTGATCATGAGCGACCTCCGATTCCTTAAGCTTTTCCCGCTAACTGTTTTGCGGCGGCTTTGCGTTCCTTGTCTTTAGCGGCCAGTTCAGCCAGGAACTGCTTCGCCGGCTCGCTGACATACTCTTTATAAGCAAATCGCTCAGTTGGCTTTTCAGAGTCACGCATTTCCTGGAGACCTTCCATGCTGTTCTTGCCGATTTCAAGGATGCACGGCGTGTACAGCTGGATGTACGTGGGGCCAATCTCACGCGCGATAAGGACGGAATTCCGGATCACCTTTTCCACAAGCGACGGTTTGCTCACTGTGCAGTTGACGACATAGTGACAGCCGGACTCTCTGGCAATTTCAGGCAAACGGACTTTGTCGAACAGTTTTCCAACCGGGGCCATCTTGGCAACGAAGCCCTTTTGCATCAGGCCGCTCTCTTGTCCACCGGTATTGGCATATAGTTCGTTGTCAAAACAGATGGTGGTGAACTTTTCCTGGCGAAACCAGGCCTGCAATGTCATGTCGAGGCCGATATCCACCGTCGCGCCATCGCCTGCTAAAACAACCACGTCTTTCACACGATCCGGGAATCGCACACTCAGTGCTCGCTTGAGTCCCGATGCAATGGCATTCTGATTGCCAAAGAGTGAGTGGATGTTGTGCACAGCCACCATGGGGAACACGAGGCTGGTACAGCCTGTGGAGCCAACCATCACTGTATCCTCAGGATTGGGGAGCGAGGCCAAGATATAGCGGAAGGCCATGGATTCAGGGCAGCCGGCGCACAATGAATGCTGCTCAATCAGTTCCTTCGATGTTCCAATATCTTTCCAGCCACGATCCTCTTTCCCATAGGTCGCGCTTTGAACGAGGTCCTGATAGTCCGACGGCATGATGTCATATAGGTCCGGCGAAATTTTGATTCGCTCTTTGCTCATGTATACCTCCTCAAGGCTTGTCTATTCCGTAATAATGGCTTAATGGACGGTTACGCAGCTCAGTTACTATCAGCTACCTCTTCCGGCGAGTGACTCGGAGCGCAAGCCTAGAGCCGTTTTGATCTCTGAGGCAATGATTTCAGGTGGCATCGTCATTCCGCCACACACATGCGGGCCGGCATGAACACGCTCGCTGTTGGGGATGGTGGCCTTGATTTCTTTCGCCAACCAGCCTGTCACGTTAAACTCTGGGACAAAAATGTGTTTCGCATTCTTGGTGGCTTCGCGAATTTCCTCGCCGGGCCAGGGACGGAGTGACTTGACCTTCACTAATCCGCAACGCACACCCTCGTCCTCAAGCAGGCGAATGGCTTCCCGCCCCTGCGAGACGGCCGTGCCTGACGCAACAATCACGACCTCTGCATCAGTGTTTTCCGTGTCAATCAGGCCATTGATCCATTTGATGGTATGTTTGCGCGAACGTTCCACTGCTGCCCAGATTTCCTGCTGCCAGGAAGCATGGGTGGCATAGCTGATGTAGTTGCTTTTCATGATGAACGGATCGCGCATCATCCGGACCGGAGGACATTCCATGTCCATGCAAGGCACGGGTGAGCGGTAAGGATCGTAAGGTGGCAGGCACATATCAGCTGGGGTGAGGTTCACGACGTCTTTCGTGTGGGTCACAAAGAAGCCGTCACAGCATAGCGCCAGAGGCAAATGCACTTCCGGCTCTTCCGATACCATGAAGCCTTTAAGGATCCAATCGAAAAAATCTTGTGCCGTTTCCGCGTGCCAAACCAGCATGCCCGTATTTAAGAGGTAGGAAATCTCAATGGTATCTGGCTGAATCGACAACGGGGAGTTGATGCCACGACACGTGACGATCATTTGAATCGGCAGACGAGCACCTGCCCACATTGGAAAGTTTTCCATCGCACGCATGGTGCCGGGTCCCGCGGTCGTAGTGAACACCCGTGCGCCGCCAAAGGCCGCGCCGGCGCATTGGGACATAACGGCAAACTCGCTCTCTCCTCGGAAATAGTCCCCGATGTAGCCTTCGGCAAACAATTCACCGATCAAGGCAGCAGCTTCACTTTGAGGGGTGATGGGGTAGGCAATCATGACGTCGCAGCTTGCGCGACGCAGAGCCTCTTTAATGACCTCGCTACCGGTGTAAAAAGACGGGTTTCGCGGGGCCTCGTGCATCATCTTCCACGCATCTGTATATGTCTGGCCCTTCTTATTTTGTGTCCCGATGTGGGATTTTATTTCCGCCATGGACTCGGCCTCCTTTTAATCGTTAGAAGTGCTTGAAGCCACTTAGTTTGACGCGCTGGTCTTTGCTGTGGTCAGCCTTGGTTTGACCGTGCCCTTGAGTTTTCGGATCCACTCGCCGAGCTTGAGGATTTTCTCCACAGAAGCATCCCTAAAGGAGAGCATCGCATCTTCATGCCCCGCTTGAGCGCACATTGCGACGGTATAGCAGGACGTTCCGCCCCGAATGATCTTTAGCGACAGATTCGCCTGATGGCAGTGCACCCCGATGAACATGCAGCAGTCGATCTTGTTATGCCAGATGGTCAGGTTCGGGTGGTTGGGATTAATTTCTACTTCGGGATTGATTTTCGGATACTTGGGGCGATAGTCCGGCATCGGGATCAGCATCGGTTTCTGTCCGGGCTGAACGCATTCCTTTAAAATTTCATATAGCTTTCTGACGGCAGCGGCCTTCTTGGCGGCCTTTTCGTTCCAGGCCCACAAGACTAATGGACCCGGGAAAATGGTCGGTACCTGCGCCATCAGGAACTGGCGAGCCGCTTCTTCATAGGCTTTTTCTTCAGGAACGATGACACCGTTGATATGGGCCTCGCCTGGGTTGGGGAGATAGATCCCCATGGAGGCTGCTGCTGGTGGCAAGAAGTGCTCTGGGCCTGGTAACACGCGATACTGAGTCATTCGAACCTGCTCTCTTTTTTGGGGTTAACAACTTGGAGAAGGGGCACCCTCGGTTAAAGCGTGGGGTCAAGTCACTCTATGCTTTCTCGATGTTTCTCTGCAACACGGCAGAAGGCCCACTTTGGGAAAATTTAGGGCCAGCGCGGGAGACGGCCGTTAGGTCTTTTGAACTAGAGTGATTCGGCCTTCACAAACGGCGCTAAGTGCGCATTATAGGTGGCGATCTTTCGGGTTGTCAATCTGAGGAATATGCAGGACGCTACCCAGTGTTAGTGGGACGTAGGTGCTTACTTTTGCTGCGAGTAACTGACCTCGCGTTCCTGAAGAACGTTGATTACGTGTGCGATTGTGAAGCGGGAAGTACCTGTTGGAAGGGATGGACTTCCACGCGTTCGAAAATTCCGTGCACTGTGTAGGGGTCTTCTTGGGCGATCCGCTTGGCTTCTTCGAGAGAATCTGCCTCTATGATGATCAGACTCCCTGCCTGATCAGTGAACGGGCCCGCTAAGAGCACTCGCCCTGCGCGGTTCAATGGCTCCAGTCCGGCCAGATGAGCGGTGCGGTGAATTTTGCGTTTTGCTTGGCCGTCGGGCCCATCGAAGCCAAGGATAACGAATGTCATGGAGTGTGCTGTCCTTTGCTATCTAGAGCTTTCGTCAAGCGGGTGGCGATCTTTGTATCCACAGGAAGTTTCGTGCCACCATCGAATTTCATCTTCACCGAACTTCCAGCACAGATAGACTACACGACCTTCGAGCTTATATGGAAAGTCACATAGTCCGAGGTCGACGTCTTTGATGACCACGCCGAGTTCGTGAATCGCCTGTAGGCTTCCGCTGATCTCGTGGAGGGCTCGAATGTAAAGCGCTCCAACGGGGCTTCCGCCCCCTGAGGCGGCCTGCGCGCTGGCCTTACTGACCTCTTCCTTGGTGCTCGCAATAACGGTCTTGGCTCGACGTACGGCGGCAAATCGCTGATTGAGTTGAGGAAGGAGTTCGTTGGCTTCGGCCAGCGTGAATATGCGATCCGGTGTGTCGTTGTCTGATTTGGCCATGAAAATTTCTCCGCGCGATCTTTAACATATCACTCCACGGCCTGCAACCGAGGTGCCCAACCACACTTCGGTTTGACGTATGAGAAGACCTGTATGTGGCGATCGGGGCGTTGCGGAGTGAGCAAGAAGGTGTGTTGTTGTTCGACGAACGACGGATCAGGCGTTAATGTATTGACAATGTTCGGTGTCGGCGCTAGAATCACTTCAACTTCGCGATTTGTACAAATTGCTTTACCTTCTGTGCATCAGCTTCCGAGACCCATCTCAATCATAAATTCCCAAGGGTAGTGCAGCATCAGTTGTGCAATAGTGGGTTGTTTTCATTTCCGCAAAATCTAAATCGACAACACCTTCATCGAATTATCCTGCCGCAGACAACCAGCAGGTCGACATCTAGACAATCACTTCCGTGAATTCGTTCATGACCATTAAATCGTTTTTCTCATTTTGGGGAGCTGTCGGGTTGAGAGCCCGATAGGGAAGAGGTATGACACAGGTTAAAGGGGAAGTTATGCATCTCGCGGAACTCAAACAGAAGTCGATTGCCGACCTGAATGAGGTGGCGCGGGATCTGAAGATTGAGGGGGCGGCAAACCTGCGAAAGCAGGAGCTCATATTTGCCATTCTCCAAGCACAGACTGAGAAAAACGGTGTGGTGTTTGGTGAAGGAGTGCTGGAGACCCTGCCGGATGGGTTTGGGTTTCTGCGCGCACCTGACTCGAACTATCTCCCGGGGCCTGACGATATCTATATCTCCCCTTCGCAGATTCGCCGATTCAACCTCCGGACGGGAGATATTGTGTCGGGGCAAATACGTCCGCCCAAGGAGAGCGAGCGTTATTTTGCCTTGCTCAAGGTTGAGAAGGTTAATTATGAAGATCCTGAAGTTGCGCGTGACAAGATCCTGTTCGATAACCTGACCCCCCTCTATCCTGAAGAGCGCCTCAATCTCGAATTCGACCGGGAAGAGTATTGCACGCGTGTCATGGATCTCACGACCCCGATCGGCAAGGGGCAGCGTGGTCTGATTGTCGCCGCGCCGCGCACCGGAAAAACCATGTTACTGCAGGCGATCGCCCGCGCGATTCTGAAGAATCATAAGGAAGTCACGCTGATCGTCCTGTTAATTGATGAGCGACCTGAAGAAGTCACAGATTGGCAGCGGCAGGTGAAAGCCGAAGTGATCAGCTCTACATTCGACGAACCGGCACAGCGCCATGCTCAGGTTGCGGAAATGGTGCTGGAAAAGGCGAAGCGGCTGGTCGAGCACAAGAAGGATGTCGTCATCCTCCTCGATAGCATCACCCGGTTGGCCAGAGCATATAATACGATTGCTCCTCCCAGCGGAAAGGTGCTCTCGGGCGGTTTGGATTCGAATGCATTGCAGCGTCCGAAACGATTCTTCGGTGCCGCCAGAAATATTGAAAACGGCGGAAGCTTAACGATCATGGCGACCGCGCTGATTGATACCGGCAGTCGCATGGACGACGTGATTTTCGAAGAATTCAAGGGAACTGGTAATATGGAAGTGCACTTGGATCGTCGCCTGGCCGACAAGCGCTTGTTCCCGGCGATTGATATCAGTCAGTCCGGGAC
Organism: Nitrospira sp.; assembly: GCA_024998565.1. Taxonomy (NCBI): domain Bacteria; kingdom Pseudomonadati; phylum Nitrospirota; class Nitrospiria; order Nitrospirales; family Nitrospiraceae; genus Nitrospira; species Nitrospira sp. Next base: position 65,148 of record JACOEM010000013.1, on the reverse strand, counting down.
CCGCAAGGAAGAGTTGCTGGTCGACCGCGACCGCTTGAACAAGATGTGGATCCTGCGAAAGGTGCTGAGCCCATTAGGGACGATGGAAGCGATGGAGTTCTTAATGGACAAGATCGGCGGGACCAAAACCAATCAGGAATTCTTGCAATCCATGAATCGTTAGGCTTCCGCTTGCCAGTGCGGGCCACTCCAGTGTAAAGTCGTGCACCCTGGCGAGCAGGACCGGGCGAGTCAACGAATCAAGGGTAGTAGAGGAGCACGCATGCAAAAGGGAATTCATCCAGTCTACCGTGAAGCGACTGTGCATTGTGCTTGCGGGAACACGTTCAAGACGCGATCCACCATTGGGGACATCAAGGTCGACATCTGTGCCGGGTGCCATCCCTTCTTTACGGGAACCCAGAAAATCGTCGATACCGAAGGACGGGTCGAACGGTTCAAGAAGAAGTACGCCAAGAAAGATAAGTAGGCCTCAGTCAGGACATCATGGAGACCCTGCTTCCTTTTGGGGCAGGGTCTCTTGTTTTTTGGGGTCAAGCGGGCTACGGCCGGAATGGGCGGGATATGGAAGACGGGCTGATCAAGAAGTGGGAAGGCATGGCTGCGCGCTTCCAAGAGCTGACTAATCAGCTCATGGATCCGTCTGTCCTGAATCAGCCTGGGATGATCCACAAGCTGAACAAGGAACGGACAGAGTTGGAAGAGCCAGCGCTGCAATTTGTCGCCTATTGCGAGGCAAAGAAGCAGTTGGAGGACGTATCCGCCATGCTCCAGGACGCCTCAACAGGGGCAGACATGAAGCAGCTATTTGCGGAGGAGAGCGACCATCTGAAGCAGCAGGTGCTGGATTTCGAACATCGCGCCAAAGATTTTCTCACTCCGAAGGATCCCCGTGATGAGAAGAACATGTTTCTGGAAATCCGGGCGGGAACGGGCGGGGACGAGGCGGCACTGTTTGCCGGAGATTTGTTCCGGATGTACCTGAAGTATGCTGAGCGCAACCGGCTCAAATTAGAAGTCGTGGATGCGTCTGAGACCGGCATCGGTGGGTATCGAGAAGTGATTGCGCTACTCGAAGGAAAGGGTGCGTACGGTCGACTCCGGTACGAAAGTGGAGTGCACCGCGTGCAGCGCGTGCCGACCACTGAAGCCAGCGGAAGAATTCATACCTCGACGGTGACGGTGGCGGTCATGCCGGAGGTGGATGAGGTCGACGTGCATATCGACCCGAAGGATTTGCGTATCGACACGTTTTGTTCGTCGGGAGCGGGCGGGCAGAGTGTCAATACGACCTATTCGGCGGTCCGGATTACCCACATCCCGACCGGCGTGGTCGTCAGCTGCCAGGATGAGCGGTCGCAGCTCAAGAATCGAACGAAAGCCATGCGGAATTTGCGGGCGCGGATTGTCGAAGCCGAGCGTGAAAAACAGGAAGCGGAAATCGCACAAAACCGTAAATCGCAGGTGGGAACGGGCGACCGAAGCGAAAAGATCCGCACGTACAATTTCCCTCAAAACCGTGTGACGGATCATCGCATCGGACTGACGGTGCACAAACTCGATCAAGTCTTGGCCGGGGATCTGGAAGAGATTGTTCAGGCGCTACGCGCACACTATGAACATTTGGCTTCCCTGGAAACGAAATGAGTATGGATCAACTCGGCATCGCCGCTAGCCCCGCAGGAAGCATCCGTTCTGCGCTGGCTGAAGCTCAGCGGAGTCTGCACGTGGCCGGTATCGAGGAGCCTGCATTGGAGGCAGCCTGGCTGCTGGAGCATGTGCTGCATCTTTCCCCGCTCATGCAAAGGGTACAGGGTGAGCGTCCTGTGTCGGCCGTGGATTATGCGAACGTGCAAGAGTTGGTTGCACGGCGCGCCAACCGTGAGCCGCTGCAGTATCTGCTGGGCACGCAGGAGTTTTGCGGCCGGGAGTTTCGTGTCACCTCCGCTGTCCTTATCCCGCGGCCAGAGAGTGTCTTATTGGTTCAGGGGACGATCCGTCGATGCAGGCAGAATCCCGCGGCGGTTGTGGTAGATGTGGGAACCGGGTCCGGTTGCCTGGCTGTGTCTGTGGCCTCGGCCCTAGCTGATGCGCGAGTGCTGGCGATCGATGCCTCGGGTGACGCGTTGGCTGTGGCGCGGGCCAATATGGAACAACACGGACTCGATGCGCGAATTGAATGTGTACAGGGAGATCTGCTGGCACCGTTGGCCGAACGTGGGTGGGCGAGTCAGGTGGACGTGGTTGTGTCGAATCCGCCCTATATCGCCGACTTCGATCTGGTGACGCTCCAGCCGGAGGTACGATGTTTCGAGCCGCGTTTGGCGTTAGCCGGCGGGCCTGATGGAATGGATGTACATCGTCGGCTTCTGCAGCAAGCGCCCGTCTATTTGAAGTCCGGGGGGGTGCTGCTGATGGAAGTGGGCCTCGGTCAGGCGGCGTCGGTCTGTCGCGAAGCCGAGAAAAGCGGATGGTTTCGCACCTACGATGTTCTGCGGGACGAAGGTGGCATTGACCGCGTGGTTTGCTTCGAGAAGAAGGAGGAGAGGTCGAGTCCCTTGATCGTCAACTAGGCATGCTAGCGGCAACGGGCGGATCGTCTTCGTAATTCTCATGGACCAGATCATCATCCAGGGCGGCAGGCCGCTACGAGGAGAAGTCCGCACTAGCGGGGCGAAAAACGCGGCATTGCCCATTCTCGCATCGACCATTCTTGGAGGCGGCGAATGTGTGCTCTCGAATATGCCTCGGGTCGTCGATGTGCTTACGATGGGAAAGTTGCTCGGCATGCTGGGCATTTCCGTCGCGCAAGAGGCGAATCATACGATTGTGGAGGCTCAGGCGATTGCTTCCACCGAAGCGCCGTACGATCTTGTTCGAACCATGCGGGCGTCTGTTTTAGTGCTGGGCCCCCTCGTGGCCAGATTGGGTGAAGCGAAGGTGTCGCTCCCTGGCGGTTGTGCGATAGGGTCTCGCCCGGTCAACTTCCACCTCGCGGGCTTGGAAAAAATGGGCGCGACCGTCGAAATCGAGCACGGCTATATCAAGGCGACGGCGCGTCGTTTGAGAGGAGCTCGCATCTACTTCGATACGCCCAGCGTGACCGGCACTGAGAACCTCATGATGGCAGCCGTCCTGGCCGAGGGAACTACAGTGCTCGAAAACGCGGCGAAAGAACCTGAAATTACCGATCTGGCCGCCTTTCTCGTCAAGCGTGGCGCGCGCATCAGCGGGGCGGGCACGGACATGATTACGATTGATGGTGTGACGGAGCTGCACGGCGCGGATCATGCCGTGATTCCCGACCGGATTGAGGCGGGTACCTATCTTGTCGCCGGAGCCATTACCGGTGGTGAGGTGGTGGTGGATTGCTGTCGACCTAAGCACATGGAGCCGCTGTTGGTCAAACTGCGGGAAAGTGGCGTGGAGTTGATCGAGGAAAAGGAACGGATTCGCCTCAAGGTCACCGGACGGCTGAAGGGGACGAATGTCCGGACCAGTCCGCATCCTGGATTTCCCACCGATATGCAGGCGCAGTTTGTCGCGCTCATGTCTGTGGCCGAAGGGACCAGCGTCGTCACAGAAACGATTTTCGAAAGCCGGTTCATGCATGTGGAGGAGTTGCGCCGTATGGGCGCGGATATTCGAGTCGAAGGAAACCGGGTCGTCATTACAGGGAAAGAGCGGTTGACGGGCGCACCGGTCATGGCCTCGGACCTTCGCGCCAGCGCCGGATTGATCGTGGCCGGGCTCGCCGCCGAGGGCACGACGGAAGTCTCGCGAGTCTACCATCTCGATCGAGGCTACGAGCGTCTCGAGGAGAAGTTCAGAGCATTAGGCGCCAGCGTGGAGCGAAGAAAGGGGAAGTGACCGTGGGGGCGACGAAATCACGCAGCAAGAAGTCGCAGGGCCTGACCATTGCGCTGTCCAAGGGCAAGTTGTTGGGGCCGGTGCTGCATCTGCTGAAACAAGCCGGCTACTACAGTCCCGGCCTGTCGACGGAGAGTCGTAAGTTGGTGTTTGCCTGTTCGTCCAACGATGCCACTTTCCTGATCGTCAGGCCGACCGATGTGCCCACCTATGTCGAGCACGGAGCGGCGGATGTCGGGGTGGTCGGTAAAGATGTGTTGCTGGAGCAGGGGAGCGACGTCTATGAGCCGTTGGATTTGAAGGTCGGAGCGTGTAGAATCTCGGTCGCCGCACTGCAGGGGCAGCCCTCGCCGGACCGGTGGTCGTCGAAGATTCGTGTGGCGACGAAGTACCCCAACGTCACCGAACGGTATTTCAATCAGCGTGGGGTGCCGGTCGAAATTGTGAAACTGTACGGTTCTATCGAACTCGCGCCGATTGTCGGATTAGCCGATCGAATTGTCGATTTGGTTGAAACGGGCAGTACGCTTAAGGCGCATGACTTGGCGGAGGTTGAGGTGATCACGCACTCGACCGCCAGGTTGATTGTGAACCGGGCCAGCCTCAAATTGAAACATGAGCCGCTCAAGGTGTTGATCGAGCGGCTGCGCGCTGCTGTAGCGGTGGAAGATGGCCGCGGGGCTGCAGTGCGCGCATAAACGTAAGTCTCTCAGTTCGTGGCCGGTGTCGAAGCGGCGGGACAGATGATATGACCATTCTGGCGAGCACCGATCGGGCGTATGACAAGGCGTTGCGAAAAATCGTAACCCGCTCGCGCAGTCAAGGCGCAGGCGTGGAGAAGAGCGTGCGCACGATTCTGAAGGCCGTGGAGCGGGGCGGGGATCGTGCAGTCCTCCGGTATACGAAAAAGTTCGATCGGCTGTCCTTGAAGCTCGATCACATGCGTGTCGCTCCCGAAGACATCAAAGAGGCCTACTACCACATTCGCAAGGATGAGGGGGATTCCCTCCGCTATGCCGCGGAACGTGTCCGGCAATTCCATGAGCGTCAGCGCACCAAAACCTGGATGTACCAGGAACAGAACGCCACACTCGGTCAGATGGTCACGTCCCTGGACGCCGTCGGCGTGTATGTGCCGGGCGGCAAGGCCGTGTATCCCTCGTCGGTATTGATGTGCGCGATTCCTGCAAAAGTGGCGGGTGTTCGGCGTATCGTGATGTGTACCCCGACCCCAAAAGGCGAGATCAATCCCTATCTGTTGGTAGCCGCGGATATTGCCGGTGTGGATGAAATCTACCGCGTCGGCGGTGTGCAGGCCATCGGCGCGATGGCGTTCGGGACGAAGACCATCGCCAAAGTCGATAAAATTGTGGGGCCCGGCAATATTTTCGTCGCTACGGCCAAGCGACTGCTCTATGGCACCGTCGGTATCGATATGGTGGCCGGTCCCAGTGAGTTGCTCGTGGTGGCGGATGATGACGCCAAGCCGGCACATGTGGCGGCGGATCTGCTCTGCGAGGCGGAGCATGACGAAGATGCGCAGGTCTACCTCGTGACGACCTCCGCGTCGTTGGCCAAAGAAGTGGTGCGCCTGATTCAGGTGCAGTTGAAAGGCTTGCAACGAGAGAAAATTGCGGCGAAGTCGATTGCCCGACATTTTGTGGCATTCGTCGTTCCTACCATGGATGAAGCCATTGAGGTGGCGAATGCGATCGCGCCCGAGCATCTTACCCTCTCGGTCGACCGGCCGTTCGATTATTTGGAACAGGTTCGGCACGCCGGGGCCCTGTTTCTGGGCCGGTATACACCGCCTGCGGTGGCGGATTACGTCGCCGGTCCGAACCATGTGTTGCCGACCGGGGCGACGGCCCGCTTCTTTTCGCCGTTGTCGGTCAACGATTACGTGAAGGTGAGCAACATCGTGCATTACACCAAGGAAGAGTTGACGAAAGCCAAGGATCATATCGTCCGACTGGCGCATATCGAGGGCTTCGATGCGCACGCCAAATCAGCCCAAAGCAGGTTCGCATGAAAAAGAACGGTGTTCCCAGGCAGGCCTCGCTTCACCGTGCTACGAAGGAAACGGACATCCGCGTCGAATGGACTCTGGACGGCACCGGCCAGGGCAAGGTCGAGACCTCCATCCGGTTCTTCGACCACATGCTGGATCTGCTTGCCAAGCATGGGTTCTTTGACCTGACGGTCCAGGCCAAGGGCGATATCGACATCGACGAACATCATACGGTAGAAGACGTCGGGATCGTCATGGGCAAGGCGCTGAATCAGGCCTTGGGTGAAAAGGCGGGGATCAAGCGATTCGGATTCGCCTCGGTCCCGCTGGATGAAACCCTCGCCCAGGTGACGGTGGATCTCAGCGGGCGCCCTTATCTGGTGTACAACGTCAATTTGCCGGATCGAAAGATCAAGACATTCGACCTGGGCCTCTTTGAGGATTTTTTCCAGGCCTTTGTGACCCACGGTGGGCTGAATCTGCATGTGAATCTCCAGTACGGACGCAATCCGCACCACATTATGGAAGCTATCTTCAAGGCGTTGGCCCGAGCGTTGGATCAAGCCACCGCGTTGGAAGAGCGTTTGTCTGGGGCCGTCCTCTCCACGAAGGGAAGCCTCTAGGTAACAGCGGTGGTGCGAGCGGGGCAGTGTCTGCCGGCCTATCCGTCGTCCACCGAGTCCCCACGGGCCGTCTCCGAACGCGATATATGATTGCCATCATCGATTACGGCATGGGTAATTTGCGGAGTGTCTCCAAGGCCTTTGAGGCGATGGGACATCAGGCGGTGGTCACGCGCGAGGCTCGCGTCATTGCGGATGCCAGTCACGTGGTATTGCCCGGCGTGGGAGCCTTCGGGGATTGCATGGCGAATCTGGAACGGTATGAATTGATCGCGCCGATTCATGCCGCCGTTCAATCCGGAAAACCTTTTCTGGGCATCTGCCTGGGACTGCAATTGCTGTTCACGGAGAGTGAAGAGTTCGGGGTGCACAAAGGTCTCGGCATCATACCGGGGCGGGTGAAAAAAATTGTGCTGGAGCCCCCGCTGAAAGTGCCGCATATGGGGTGGAACGAGATTCAAATCGTGCAATCCGCCCCTCCGTTTGCAGGCATCGCGACCGGTAGCTATTGTTATTTTGTACATTCCTACTACGTTGAGCCGGTTGAGTCCTCGGTGATCGCCACCGTGACCGAGTACGGGCGGTCCTTTGCATCTGCCGTGTGGAAAGACAATGTCGTCGCCTGTCAGTTTCATCCTGAAAAAAGCCAAGCGGTCGGACTTCAAGTGATCAAGAACTTCGGGGCCTGGACGTGAGAGGCTGGTCTGTGCGGGCGCTATGGATTCCGATGGCGTTGCTGCTTCTGGCGGGCTGCAGCGGGACGAAAGTGACGTCCAAAGCCTCGTCGCAGTTGGAAAAGTATCCGGTCCGCACAATCGCCCTCATTCCGTTTGAAACGATGGCGACTCCTCAAGCGGTCGAGGCGTCCGGGCCCGCGTTTCCCGTCCCGTCCGGCGCAAGACGGTCCGACATGGCTGTCGGGGTTCCTCCAACGACCGATGAGTCCGTGCGCCAGACTCATCGCGTGCCGGCCTCTGCAGGTGAGAAAGTCACGGATTTGATGTGGACAAAACTCAAAGCCCGATCAGGGTTGCGACTGCTTTCCCCCAACGAATCCGTAAGAGTTGCGCGGGAAATTTCCGCGGGGACTGCGACGGAACCGATGCCGGCCCACAAGATCGCGCAACGGCTCGGAGCCGATGCGGCACTCAGCGGCAAGGTGCTCGTCTATCAGGAACGTGTCGGTAGTCGACTGGGCGCGGACCCGCCCGCCGCCGTAGGATTCGAGGTGAACCTGGTCGCGCCGGACGGTACGGTCCTGTGGGAGGGCAACTACTATGAGAAGCAGCGGCCGATGACGGAAGACTTCCTAGGCTTCGTGCAGCGCTATGGCGCGTTTGTCACTGCCGAGGAGCTAGCCGCCTATGGAGCGGCCGAATTGGCGGACGCGTTTCCCTATGGTGGCGCAGCGGGTGAGGCAAAATGAACGTGTTGCGACAGGTGGTGGTATGCGTGTAATTCCGGCAATTGATCTCAAAGACGGCCGTTGCGTCCGATTGCGGCAGGGCGACATGGCCGCTGAAACGGTGTATTCCGAAGACGTGCCCTCGGTGGCCGGCCGCTGGCAGCAGCAAGGCGCCGATCTTATTCATGTCGTCGATCTGAACGGCGCCGTCGATGGGGAGCCGAAGAATCTTACCCAGATCGAAGCGGTCATGAAGACAGTCAGCGTGAAGGTGCAGGTGGGAGGTGGAATCCGGACCATTGAGACCGTGCGGCGATATCTCCATGCGGGTGTGGCGCGCGTGGTGCTCGGCACGGCTGCCCTTATGGATCGAACGTTTCTGGCGCAGGCCTGTCAGGAGTTCCCTCGGCGTATTTTGTTGGGACTCGACGCGCGAGACGGGAAGGTCGCGGTGAAGGGCTGGACGGCAGTGTCCGAAACCAAGGCCATCGATCTCCTCAAAGAACTTGCCGGCCTTGAACTGGGGGCCGTCATTTACACCGATATCGCCCGGGATGGAATGCTCAATGGGCCGAACCTGACGGCGTTGCGAGAAGTCGTTGATTGTTCGTCATTTCCCGTCATCGCGTCCGGTGGCATCACGCGTGTGGAAGATCTGCAGGCGGTGCATGCGCTCGGTCCTCGCGTGGAGGGGGCCATCGTCGGCAAGGCCCTCTACGACGGGAAATTGGATTATGCGGCAGCGGTTGCAGCCATCGGAATACGTTGAGGAGCTTGCATGAGGCTGCGCGCAACAAGAACCGGCTCCCTTCAGATTCCACATGTCACACGCCACAAACCTCTATGCTGACCAAACGCATTATTCCCTGCTTGGATGTGAAGGATGGTCGAGTCGTCAAAGGCGTGAGCTTTGTGAATTTGCGGGATGCCGGCGATCCGGTCGAGGTAGCGACCATCTATGATCGCGAAGGCGCGGACGAATTGTGCTTTTTGGATATCACCGCCTCACACGAAAACCGCAAGACCATCATCGATGTAGTGGAGCAAACCGCCGCTCGTGTGTTTATGCCGCTTACGGTCGGAGGCGGGGTGCGTACGTTGGATGATATTCGGACCTTGCTGAACGCCGGGGCCGACAAAGTGAGTATCAATACGACGGCGGTGCAGCAACCGGAATTTGTTCGCGAGGCTGCCCAGCGATTCGGTACCCAGTGCATCGTGGTGGCGATCGACGCCAAACAGTCCGGCCAGGCGGGTCGCTGGGAAGTATTTACCCACGGTGGAAGAAAACCAACCGGTCTGGACGCAGTCGAGTGGGCGCAACGGATGGAAGGGTACGGGGCCGGAGAGATCCTCCTGACCAGTATGGACCAGGATGGTCGCCAGAACGGGTATGATTTGGCGCTGACTGCGGCGATTTCGGAGCGTCTCTCGATTCCGGTGATTGCCTCGGGCGGGGTGGGGACCTTGGAGCATCTCTACGAAGGGTTGGTGAAAGGGAAGGCGGACGCCGTCCTGGCCGCCTCGATCTTTCATTATCGAACCCATACCATTCAGCAGGCGAAGGCCTATCTGCGAGACCGCGGGGTCCCGGTGAGACTGAGCCCAGCCTAGATGGAGCAGAAGGTGATGTCGAAAGAAAGTCGGGCCATGACGTTTGACGGGCAGGGGTTGATCCCTGCTGTGATTCAAGATTGGCTGGATGGTACCGTGCTGATGGTCGGGTATATGAATCAAGATGCCATTGCCAAGACACTTCAGACGCGGTCCGTTCACTTTTGGAGCCGGTCTCGCCGGAAGTTGTGGGAGAAGGGCGAGACGTCCGGGCATTTCCTCAAGGTGAAGGACCTCTTTGTCGATTGTGATCGTGACACGATCCTCGTGAAAGCGGAACCTGTCGGACCGACCTGCCATACCGGTGAACGTGCCTGCTTTTTCGCCCGTATGACGCAAGAGGGGCAGGCCGGTGAGGAGAAAACCCAGGATGCCGGTGGCGGGATCTTGGATCGGGTGTATCAGACCATTTTGAGCCGGAAGGCCAGTCCGCAGCCCGACTCCTATGTGTCGAAACTCTTGCAGGGCGGAGCTGATCGCATTCTCAAGAAGGTGGCAGAAGAGGCGGGAGAAGTGATCATTGCCGCAAAGAATCAAAAGCGGGATGAGATCATCTACGAGACAGCCGATCTGCTCTTTCACACCTTGCTGGTGCTGGGGTACCACGATGTGACGCTGAACGAGGTGTATCGTGAACTCGGGACTCGATTCGGAAAGTCCGGGATCCGGCCCTCGCCTGAGGAGGGATCACGTGGATAACTGTATTTTTTGTCGCATTGTCGAAGGCGGTATTCCTGCCAAAATTGTGTACCAGGATGATCAGGTTCTGGCATTCGATGACATCAATGCCCAGGCCCCGGTCCATATCCTGGTGATTCCGAAACGCCATGTGGCCGCGGTGCAGGACTGTCGAGAGGGAGACCAGGCTCTCCTAGGGCATCTTTTGTTGACCTGCTCAAAAATTGCAGGCATGAAAAACCTGGCTGAATCCGGCTATCGGATTGTGACGAACACTGGAGCGGAGAGCGGGCAGACCGTGTTTCATCTCCATCTTCATGTGCTCGGCGGAAGGCACATGGCCTGGCCTCCGGGATAATCCGCTCCTCTCCTCGATTGACACTCATACGGACCGTTTGTTAGGGTGAACGGTCAACTTTCAATCGCGCTCAATGCACTCCAGCCGGCTGCAGCCTGGTTGGATTCCTGCGGGCATAAGCGAGGACCGCCGTGGGCCAAGGCCTGATTTCGGACGACGTCATCAACCAAATCAGAGACCGAGTGGACATCGCGGAGATCGTGGGTCACCACGTGGCATTGACCCGAGCCGGCCAGAATCTCAAGGGGCTCTGTCCGTTCCATCAAGAAAAGTCTCCCTCCTTTACGGTCAGCTCTTCGCGACAGATCTTTCACTGCTTCGGCTGCGGCGCCGGCGGCAACGTGTTTACGTTTCTGATGAAATTGACCGGGGCCGGCTTTCCTGAGATTGTTCGTGATCTGGGCCGCAAGGTAGGGGTGGATGTGCCGGAGTCGGCCGGTGGATATTCCAGCGAGGCGCGCACGCAGCTGGGTCGGCTGGAACGGCTCAATGCTGCCGCCGGGGCCTATTATCAGCGCATGTTACTGGATCACACCGCCGGTGCTCCTGCCCGTGCGTATCTCGATGGGCGCGGCATTCAGCACCACACGATTGCCCAGTTTCAAATCGGCTATGCTCCGCAGGAATGGGATGGATTGACCAAAGCCATGTTGAAAGAGGGCTTCACTCCTGCGGATCTGGTTGCCGCGGGCCTGTCCATTCCGCGAGATCAGAGCGGACAACAGAAAACCGCCGTGTCAGGCCACTACGATCGGTTCCGTTCCCGGGTCATGTTTCCCATCGTGGATTTGCGCAAACGGGTCGTGGCGTTCGGCGGACGGATTCTTGGAGAGGGGATGCCCAAGTATTTGAACTCCCCCGAGACGCCGCTCTTTAAGAAAGGGCAGACCTTGTTCGCCCTGGAAGCGGGCCGTGAGGCGGCGGGGCAGCAACACACATTAATTATTGTGGAAGGGTATTTCGATGCCGTCGCGTTGCACCAGGCCGGCATCCGTCATGTGGCCGCCACATTGGGTACAGCCCTGACCGCCGAACACATTGCTGTGATCAGGCGATTTGCTTCCAATGTCGTGCTGTTGTTCGATCCTGATCAGGCCGGGGTACGGGCTGCACTGCGAACGTTGGACTTATTCGTCAACAGTGGGTTGAGCGTTAAGGTTGTCTCGCTTCCGGAGGGAGATGATCCCGATACATACGTGAGGAAATACGGAGCCGAAGGGTTTACGGCTTTACACGGAGCGGCCCCGAGTCTGCTGGATTTTGCCGTAGAGCATAGTCTGCGGACGGCTGAGTCCGGGACCGTGGAAGACCGGATCCGCGCCGTGGATGCGGTGTTACGGATTCTGCAGAAAAGCGCCCATCCTATCGAACGAGAGGAACGGATCCGTCTAGTCGCGGAACGGTTGGGACTCAGTCAGCAACGATTGATCGATCGCTATCCGACGTTGGCATCCGAGGAGACACGCCGGCCTTCTTCCCGTCCCACGGCCCCGCCAACTGCGGCGGCGTCGAAACCGAAGGGCAACCCGGAGGAGCGTGATCTGGCACATCTCCTGGTGCAGGGAAGTCTGTCGGCCGAGGATCTTCGGAAGTTGTCGCCGGACGCCTTTTCCGCACCGGCTTATCGCCGACTGATTGAATGCGCGATGCAGCATCTTGAGCAGGATGGGCGGGTATCCGTCCGGGGCCTGTTGGATGCGCTGATCAATGACGAGGATTGTGGCTCGTTGGTGTCTGAGTTGTCGATGCTGGAGCAGCATTATGATGATGTCCCTGCACATATTGCCGGATGTTTGGACACGCTCGAGCGGAGAGGTCGTGAGCGGACCATGGGTGCGCTGATTCAGGAGTTGAAGGCCGCCGAACGGGAGCGGCGTGAAGCGGATGTGCACCGCCTGAACGGATTGATTAACGAGATGCGGATTCGGAAAGCCGGCGTGATGCCGGCTGCGCTGACGTCTGCGGTGAAGGAGTAGGTATGCCGAAACAAGAATTACTCGGCGAAGTGAAGAAGCTCATCAATCTCGGCAAAGAGAAGGGCTTTCTCACTTACGACGATCTCAACAGCACGTTGCCGGCCGATGTCGTGTCATCGGACCAGTTCAGCACGATCATGACGATGTTCGGCGAAATGGACATTGAGATTGTGGAGTCCGCTGACACCGAGCGCGCCCCGAAGGCTGCGGAAGGCGAAGAGGCCATCGAGGAGAGCGAAGAATCCGAGGCGTCCGAGGAAAATGAAAAAGAGATCGATCTGACACCTGGGGCCCTAAGCCGAACCGACGATCCCGTCAGGCTCTACTTGAAAGAGATGGGAAGCGTCGCGCTGCTGAGCCGCGAAGGCGAAATCGAGATTGCCAAGCGGATCGAGGAGGGCAAGAAAGATATCGCCACGGTCGTCTACGGCCTCCCGATGACTCTGGAGTTCGTGCTTAATCTGCGGGATCAGCTGAAGAACGGCAAGATCGATGTGCGAGAGATTGTGCCGGTGGTCGAGACGGAAGAAGACTTTGAAGAAGAAGCCGTCGAGAAGGACTACGAAGAGTTGCGGGTCAAGACGCTGGATTCTCTCAACGCGGTTCGCAAGGTCTCGGCCTCGCTGAAAGACTTGTACGACAAGGCTCGCCATGTGGGCGCCGATCCGGAGAAGCAGAAGAGACTGCGCAAACAGATCGATACGGTACGCGGGCAGGTCGTCGACAAGATGGAGTCGGTCAATCTGCACGGCGTGTTGAAAGACCGGATGACGCAGCGGGTTCGTGACCTCAATCTGTTGTTCCGCCAAGCAGAGCGTGAGGTCACGAGCTGCCAACGTCGTCTGGGTGTCGGCGGTGAAGCCGGTGCGGAGCTCTTGCGGCGCTTGTGTCGGACACACAAGGATCTTCTCGCGGTCAAACGGCGGACCAGCCTCTCCGAAGAGGTACTACAGGACATCAAGAAGCACTATCAGGCGGCCAAGGGACGGATTCGCCAGCTTGAGACGGAAGAGGCGCTGATTTCTGCCGAAGAAATTAAGGACGCGGTCAAGCATCTCGATGTGGCCGAAGAAAAAGTGAAGCGCGGAAAGGCGGAGCTTGTTGAAGCCAACCTGCGATTGGTCGTGAGTATCGCCAAGAAGTACACGAACCGGGGTCTGCAGTTCCTGGATCTGATCCAGGAGGGCAACATCGGCCTCATGAAGGCAGTCGATAAATTTGAGTACAAGCGCGGGTACAAATTCAGCACCTACGCCACCTGGTGGATCCGGCAGGCGATCACTCGTGCCATTGCCGACCAGGCCCGGACCATCCGCATCCCGGTCCATATGATCGAAACGATCAACAAGCTGATCCGGACCTCGCGCCATCTGGTGCAAAAGCTCGGCCGCGAACCGACGCCGGAAGAGATCGCCGAGCGCATGGACTTGCCGCTCGACAAGGTGCGAAAAATTCTGAAAATCGCGCGCGAACCGATTTCGCTCGAAACCCCGATTGGTGAGGAAGAAGACAGTCACTTGGGGGACTTTATCGAGGACAAGAAGGCGGTCTCGCCACTGGAAGCCGCGATCCGGTATGATTTGCAACGCCAGATCAACGGCGCGCTGGAAACCCTCACGCCTCGAGAGGAAAAGGTGTTGCGCAAACGGTTCGGGATTGGCGAGGCCACCGATCATACTCTCGAGGAGGTGGGGCAGGATTTCGAAGTGACTCGCGAGCGCATCCGGCAGATCGAAGCGAAAGCGTTGCGCAAGCTTCGACACCCGAGTCGCAGCAAGAAGTTGCGCAGCTTTGTGGAGAGCCTCTAGTCGCGCTGTCCGGCTGGTTTGACTCTGCCTGATCGGCAGCCTAGAATCGAGCCCGCTCGAATCAGGTGCCGGCGGCGTGTGTATGCCTGATGACCGGCCGGCATGAGGGATGCCCTCATGCAATCTGTGTCCAGGCGACTGGCTCGTAGGGCTGGGCCCATAGCTCAGGTGGTTAGAGCGGCTGACTCATAATCAGCTGGTCCTAGGTTCAAGTCCTAGTGGGCCCACCAACCTGAGTGCCGCACGATGAATTCCGTGCGAACGGTGTCCGGTCGACATCGGTATCGCATAACCCACAAGGAGCCCGTTGAACCTACAGCTTTCCCCCCTTATTGAATTGCAGAAGCTCGACCTTCGAATCGCCGATCTCAAGGAGCAGCGGCGAAAAATCCCCGAGCGGCTTGAAGAAAATGAGGCGCCGCTTCGCGAGGCGAAGCGTGTGTTTCAGGAGGCTTCGGCTTCTGTCGACGCTCTCGTCAAGGAACGCCGTGGCCACGAGAAGGATCTTGAGGCGCACGAAGACCGTATCGGTAAGATGAAGGACCGCGCCGCCCAGTTAAAAACGAATCAGGAATATCAGGCGCATCTCTTCGAAGTGGAACTTGCCAACAAGAAGAGGGGCGAGATTGAAGAAAAAATTCTGCTGGCGATGGAGCAGATCGAGCAGACGCAGCGAACCATTGTCGATGTGCAGGCAAAGCTGAAGGAATCCGAAGCCCTCTTCATCAAAGAGAAGGCAAAGTTGGACGAGAAGGATCAGGTGCTTGCAACCGAGCTGGCCGAATTAGAGGTCAAGCAGAAGCAGCTCTCGGGACAAGTCGACAAATCACTCCTGGCTCGATACAACAAGCTCAAAACCACGAGGAAAGAGCAGGCGCTGGCACTCATCAAGGACGGCATTTGCGTAGGGTGCCGTCTCCAATTGCCGCCGCAGTTGGTCTCGCAGGTTAAGCGCGGGGAAGATGTCCATACCTGCCCCTATTGCTATCGGATGCTGTATTGGGAAGGGGATCCGGCAACTGAGGTGAAAGGGGCCGTGGATCACGATCAGGCCAAGAACCTGGAAATCGGTGAATCCTTCTAGGTTTCTCCCAGGACCTGCTTCGTTGTCTTGAAGTGCAGCTTGGCGACGGTCTCCAACCGGTCACGTCCGTATTTCTTGACCACCATTCGCCCGGCCAGTTCCACGGCCGCCGACGCGCCCTTGGGCAGTGTGGTGCTCAGCTCTTGAGAGAGTCGATCGAGGCGCTGAAGAAACTCCGCTCGAGCCAGGATCGAGGCCGCTGCCACAGCCAGGTCGGACTCCGCTTTCGTACGTTGAACCAGCCGTATCTGTTTCCCCTTTTCCTGCAGTGCATTCAAGATCAATCGCTCGTCTCCGAACTGGTCCGCGATGGCCAGGTCACAGTCGACTTGCTGGAGCAGATTTTCCAGCGCGCGGGCATGTCCCCAGGCCAGGAGACGATTCAAATTTTTGATCTTGGCATACAGCTCGTTGTATCGCTGCGGCCCGATGGCTACGAGACTATGGGGGCAGAGCAGGCGGATGTCGGGCGCCATTTCGAGGATCCGCCCGTCGGAGATTTTCTTGCTGTCCCGGACCTGCATCAGGGCCAGGTCCTGTTCCAAGGCCGGTGTGACGAACACTGCGGCGATGACCAGCGGGCCGAAGTAGTCCCCCTTGCCTGACTCGTCGATTCCGATGCGACTGAGCGATGAGAGGTTGGTGGCGGCAGGCACTCGGTGAAACTCCCATGTAGCAACTGGCCGGGCGGCGCGGTAATCTAACAGAGCTCATCGGACTGGTCAATTTGTGGAGGCGTGATGGAGGCTCAACGGAAGACGGTCAGGATACGGACGTTCATGATGCGATCGAACATGCTGTGCCTGGCAGGGGTTGTGCTCGGGATGCTGGTGACCACAGGTTGCCAGACCAACCCTTACACTGGGCGTTGGCAGTTGATGATGATGCCGATGTCTCAGGAAACGCAGATGGGGGCCCAGGCCTATGCCGAAGTGAAGAATGATCCGAAGATGAAACAATCGACCGATCCGCGTGAGATTGAACCGGTCAAACGGGTGGCGGCGCGGGTGATCGAGGCTGCCAAGCGGTCCAAGTACAGCGAGATGGCGAATCAATTCGAATGGGAAGTGACCGTCATCAAGGATGACAAGACGATGAACGCGTTTGCGTTGCCGGGCGGAAAGATCGCCGTCTACACCGGTATTTTTCCGGTGGCCAAGACCGAGGCCGGACTTGCGGCCGTGATGGGCCATGAGGTCGTGCATGCGTTGGCACGGCACGGCGGGGAACGAATGAGTCAAAATACCCTGGCGCAGACCACACTGCAGGCGATCGGAATCGCGCTGGGCGTCAGCGGCGCCAACCCAGTGGTCTCGCAAGGAGCGATGGCGGCATTGGGTGTCGGTGCACAAGTCGGGGTGTTGCTTCCGTTCAGCCGGAAACACGAGTCCGAGGCCGACTATGTCGGCGTGTTGCTCGCGGCAGATGCCGGATATGACCCACGGGAATCGATTCAGCTTTGGACGCGAATGGGCGAACTCTCCGGCGGCAAATCGGCGTCTGAATTCATGTCGACCCACCCCAGCCACGAGACGAGAATCGAGCAGCTGGAGGAATGGATGGCGGAGGCCATGCCGATCTATCAGTCAAAGCCACCGGCGCCGAATAGCGAATTGCCCCAGTTGCGTTGAATGCTCGATTGCAATGGGGCATACGCGTAGCGTATGCCCCATCTGTCTTAAAAGTAGGTCGCCGCCGATAATACCACCGCATTGTCGTGAATGCGTTGGTTGGTGTTCGGGTTGAACGCTCGCGTTCCGAACTGATACGACACTTTGAAGACCGTGTCCTCGATCGGGCGAAAGTTCAATCCCAGACTCAGTTGCTCAAGATCGCCGAAACCTCCCCTCACATCCTGGTTGGTGTTAATCTTGTCCCACCGGACCACCGCGGTCAGGGTCGACCCTTCCGAAAAGCGTTGTGGCAAGAGGCGGCGCAACAACTCCGGCATGAAATGATAGTTCCCTTGGATGTAATAGCCGTTCATCCGCTGCGGTCGTAAGCGTCCTGTGTCGGGATCGATGGCAGGCGCGCCGTCCAGATTGCGTGAGTTGTTTTTCACGTAGGCCCAGGCAGCTTCACCGATTAATTCGAAAGGGCCGCGCTGCAGCGTCCAATCCAGCACGACGATCGAGAGCGACCGTTTGCTCTCCGGGTCATAGGTGCCATGGTAGCCAGAACCGGCAATTTCGACCCCCAACATGGGGCTGTAGGCGACTCGTCCGACCACGGCTTTCCCTCGGTTGTTATCGAATCCGTCATCCGTTAGGGATTTCCGTTGCCGGGAGTTTTTCAGTCCGCTGGCCTCCCCGATTCTGGCCGTTCCGTCCGGCTGGTACCCATTGGGGCCCTGGGTCACATAGAACTCGTAATCCATCTTGGAGTAGCGGCCCGGATAAAATGTTCCGTAGAAGCCGGCTCCGGCCTCTGACATGGTCGTTGGAATGATGAATTGGTTGACCAGCGGACGGTCGGTCAGGTCGTTCAAAGGTGAATCGTGGAGAAGATTAAATTTGCCGACCGGTAGGAGAATGATCCCCGCGCGAAGGTTGACCGGCTCGTTGAACCGGTAGTCGACGTGGGCAAACTCCAGACTGACCTCGGTTTCCGTCCCTTCGCGAATGCCATGTTCGATTTCGAGTTCGGACGCAAATTTCACATGCTCGGTAATATCCGCATAAATGAAGGGGACGAAGCGTTGTTGATCGAACGAACTGTTCGTGGCGCCGATGCCGGGATTGCTGCCGGGAGCGCCGGCGCCATTGTCGATGACATCCTTTCTGTGATTACGGTATTGAAGGTCGAAGTAGCCGCCCACGAAGGCTTTTGGTGCGTTCACAAACGGCTTGGCATAGATCATCGTTCCGGAGCCGGACGTGCTGAAGGAAAGCGGGGCTTGCTTGGCTCGGCGCGAATCCTTGCCGATGTCAGGGAGGATTGTGCCCCCTGGCGTAGGCGGCGGTTCTGCTGTCGGGTCTGTGGTCGGTGGTTCGTGTCCGGTAGGGGTGGCTCCCTGAAGCTGGCGGTTCCGCTGTTCCATCTCATGTAACCGCTGCTCCAATTTATGCATACGTTCTTCGACCGTGAGATCCTCTGCGTGAGTCGGCGTCACGAGCGCTATGCATAGCAAACAACCCCAGAACAATAGTTGAGTCCTCTTCATCATCATTCCCTCCGTTAAATTTGAATGGTGTGACTCGGGACTCACTGGTCTCTGGTCTGAATGTCGAGCAGGTGAGTGTTCTGTGTTGGCTACACCTCCTTTCTGTTCATGTAGCGAGGCATTGTTCGCATCATGGCGCTCGTTTATGAAACCGATTTTGTGGTTTCGGTAGGCCGGTCTCGCGTAAGGGACGAACTGAAGAGGGAATCCTCTGCAAAAATCGCGCAGGCGCGACGGCTGCGGTCGCGCCCGTCATCGCTCACTGTGCGGCTGCATCAGTGGTGGAATGATGCGCGGGATCAGACGCCTGCAAGGCCTGGGGTGCGATTTTGCTCAGTGCGCCCTGTGCGAGATTGCTCGCCATGCGAGGGTGGGACTCCAGAACGCGACCTTGAATCAGGGGGGAATCGATTTTATACTGCAGTTGCGCGCTGGGGGGACACGGGTGCTCGCCCGTTGAGCTTGCTCGACGGGAGGAAAGTCCGGACTCCAAGGGCAAGGACGCTGGATAACGTCCAGGCGGAGCGATCCGACACCAGCACCACAGAGAACAAACCGCCGATGGCCGGCGCGGGAGACTTCGGTCGAGTGCGCCGGCTCAGGTAAGGGTGAAACGGTGGGGTAAGAGCCCACCGCGGTGATGGCGACATCAACGGCACGGTAAGCGTCGTCCGGAGCAAGACCAAATAGGGGAACGCCTGTGGGCTCGCGAGAGCTCGGCAGAAAGGCCGGCCCGGCCGAGGTTCCCGGGTAGGTTGCTTGAGGCTCGAGGTAACTCGAGTCCCAGAGAAATGATCACCCCCGTGTGAGCGCAAGCTTCACGCGGGACAGAATCCGGCTTATAGGGTTTCTCCAACGCGCTTTTTTAATCGCTTCGCGCAGCTCGCCACCGGTCACCTTGCCGGAGAACGTTTCCCGATCATTGATCAACAGCACCGGCACGCGGTCGCTGTATTGCTGGCGGAGGCGCTCGTCACTGTCGATATCGACTATGATGAGCTCGAAGGGAAGGTCTTGTTGCACTTGCCTGGCCAGCCGAGTGACCACCCGACAAAGATGGCATTCATGGCGGGACATGATCGTGACGCGTAGAGAATTCATAGGCAACGGGATCAATGGATCGCGAAACTCCTATATCACGTGGCATGAGCCGACACCAGTCTGCTTGGCGACGGGACGCACTTCGACTCTCTTGACCTCGCTTGAGAGCTGGTGATACGATCCGCCATCTTACCCGTTGATTTTCCAGAAAGATTGTATCAATCTGTGTCGCGTGAGTGACGCAGAGAGCCGAGTGTTTCGCAGTTAAGGCATCGCGTCCTTCGTCACGACGTGCGAAGGGGAGGGTGATATGAAGCTTACAGGGTCCGAAATCCTGATCGAATGCTTAAAAGCGGAAGGCGTGAAGACGATTTTTGCCTTGCCGGGCGGTGTGGTGTTGAAGATTTTCGACATGCTGCACCAACAGAAAGACATTGAAGTCGTCTTGACTCGGCACGAACAGGGCGCAGGGCATATGGCTGAAGGGTATGCCAAGGCGACCGGCAGGGCCGGTGTGTGTTTGGTGACGTCCGGCCCTGGCATGACCAACGTGATTACGGCTCTGGCCGATGCCTATATGGATTCCGTGCCGCTCGTCTGCATCAGCGGGCAGGTCTCGACGAGTTTGATCGGCAATGACGCGTTTCAGGAAGCCGACAACATCGGTCTCAGCCGGCCTTGCACAAAATACAATTTCCTCGTGAAGGACGTGAACGACCTGGCGACGACCATCAAGGAAGCGTTCTATATCGCCACGACGGGCCGTCCCGGCCCGGTGCTAGTGGACATTCCTAAAGACGTGTCGATGGCCAAGACGGAGTATACCTATCCCAGCTCGGTCTCGATTCGCGGATACAATCCGACCTACGAAGGCAATAAGTGGCAGATCAAGCAGGCTGCCGAAGCCATCATGAAGGCGAAGAAGCCCATTCTGTATGTGGGCGGGGGCGTTGTCTTTTCGCAGGCCTCCAAAGAATTGCTCGAATTGGCGGAGATGACTCAGATCCCCGTGGATATGACCTTGATGGGCCTCGGGGCGTTTCCGGGCGAACATCCGCAGTCCATGGGCATGATGGGTATGCACGGCACCTATTGTGCCAATATGGCCGTTCACTATTCGGATCTGGTCATCGCGGTGGGGGCTCGTTTCGACGATCGCGTGACGGGGAAGGTGTCTGAGTTCTGCCCGTTTGCCAAAGTCATCCACATCGATATCGATCCGACCTCCATCCGGAAGAATATCCATGTCGACATTCCCATCGTGGGCGATTGTAAGGCCGTTTTGCGGGAGTTGAATCAAATTCTCCGGGCCACTGTGAACGGAAACCAAAAGGATCTGCGCAAGCCCTGGTGGGATCAGATTCGCGAATGGCAGCAGGCGCATCCGCTGGCCTATCAGCAGGAGCCGGATGGGGCGATTAAGCCGCAGCATGTCGTGAAGCGTTTGTACGAACTGACCAAGGATCGGGACCCGATTGTGGCAACCGACGTGGGCCAGCATCAGATGTGGACGGCGCAGTACTTCAAGCTCGCCCGTCCGAATCGCTGGTTGACCTCGGGCGGTTTGGGAACCATGGGGTTCGGATTTCCCGCGGCCATGGGGGCGCAGGCTGCGTTCAGAGATCGATTGGTGCTCTGTGTGGCCGGCGACGGCAGCATACAAATGAATATGCAGGAAATGGCCGCCGCGGTGGTGTCGAAGCTGCCGGTGAAGGTGATCATTCTGAACAATCGTTTTCACGGCATGGTCCGGCAGTGGCAGGATCTGTTTTATGAAGGACGGTACGCGTCGAGCTATCTCGACACCACCCCGGATTTCGTAAAGCTGGCCGAAGCCTATGGCGCGGTCGGCTTACGCGCAAGCAAGGTCGGGGATCTGGATGCCGTGCTGAGGGAAGCGATCGCGATCGACAAGCCCGTCGTCGTCGATGTGCCGACCTATCCGTACGAGAATTGTTATCCGATGATTCCCGCGGGCGGGTGCAATCACGAGATGATTCTGGAAGATCCGCCTGAACTGAAGCGACGAATGGCCGGCGCGCCCAGCACCGGGTCTGACGAAAATAAGGACACGATCTTAACAGCCTAAATCACGCTGTCAGCCGACAGCTATCAGGATAGAGTTTTCCGATGGAACATATCATTTCAGTGACGGTAGAAAATAAGTTCGGCGTGTTATCCCGCGTGGCCGGGTTGTTCAGCGGCCGCGGCTTCAATATCGAAAGCTTGTCGGTTGCCCCCACGCTGGATCCCTCGATGTCGCAGATGACCATCGTTACGTCCGGGGACGAACGGATCGTGGAGCAAATCGTTAAACAGCTGAATAAGCTGATCGATGTGATCAAGGTTGTGGATCTCAATGAGAGTGACTTCGTTTCGCGGGAGACAGCGCTCATCAAGGTTCATACCAAGGCGGAAGACCGGGCCGAGGCGCTCCGGATCGCGGATATCTTCCGGGCCAACGTGATCGACTCGACGCCGTCGACCTACACCATCGAGGTGACGGGTGATCCAAAGAAACTTGAGGCCATCATTAATCTGCTCCAACCGCTTGGCATCAAGGAACTGATTCGAACGGGGCGAGTGGCGATTGCGCGTGAAGCGATCCGACCGGCCCTCAGCCAACCCAAAAAGATCGCCCGGGAATAATTCGCTCATCCCCTGTGTGCAGCTAGCTGTCGTTTCCACCCATGTGCCCTATGAACCTTCAGGAGTGATGTATGAAGATCTATTACGACAAAGATGCCGATTTACAGCTCATTCGCGGAAAGAAAGTGGCCGTGATCGGCTATGGCAGCCAGGGGCATGCCCATTCGCTCAATCTCAAGGAAAGCGGCGCCAATGTCGTCGTGGGGTTGCGTGAAGGCAGTTCCTGGAAGAAGGCCGAAGCGAGCGGACTGAAGGTCATGCCGGTGGCCGATGCCGTCAAAGCCTCCGATGTCATCATGATTCTGGCTCCGGATGAGGCACAGGCCGCCATCTACCGCCAGGAGATTGCCCCGAATCTGAAGCCCGGGTCCTATCTGGCCTTCGGTCACGGATTCAATATCCATTTCGGCCAGATTGTGCCGCCCGCGGACATCAACGTCTTCATGGTGGCGCCCAAGGGGCCAGGTCACCTCGTGCGGTCGGAATATACAAAGGGCAGCGGCGTCCCCTGTTTGCTGGCATTGCATCAGGATCCCAGCGGCAACACGCGCCAGGTGGGGTTGGCCTATGCCAGCGCCATCGGCGGCGGACGCGCCGGCATCATTGAGACGAACTTCCGCGAAGAAACTGAAACGGATTTGTTCGGCGAACAGGCGGTCTTGTGCGGAGGGTTGACTTCCCTGATCCAGGCCGGGTTCGAGACGCTCGTGGAGGCGGGGTATTCGCCTGAAATGGCTTACTTCGAGTGTTTGCATGAAGTGAAATTGATCGTGGATCTGATCTATCAAGGCGGCATCGCCAACATGCGCTATTCGATCAGCACCACGGCGAAGTACGGCGATATCACCCGCGGGCCGCGTGTGGTGACGGATCAGACCAAGCAGGAAATGAAGAAGATTCTCGGCGAGATCCAGAGCGGGCAGTTCGCGAAAGAATGGGTCTTGGAGAACCAGGCGAACCGGCCGGTCTATAACGCGCTGCTGAAAAAGGGCGAGGGCCATCCGATTGAGGAAGTCGGCGCCCGACTGCGCTCGATGATGCCCTGGTTGAAAAAGGATCAACTCGTCGATAAGAACAAAAACTAACCCTGCGACCGGGCTCTTCGTGATAGCATAACAAGAAGGCCTGGAGGTGTATGGCTGATCGAGCCGTCGGGATACCGATTGTAAAAGAAGGCCTGCCGTTTGTCGGTGGTCTTGTGGGCGCGACGCTGCTATTCGGGGCGGCCGGTTGGATCATTCCGGCCGTGATTGCGGGCGGGTTCACGCTGTTTACGGCGTGGTTTTTTCGCAACCCCAGTCGGACGATTCCACAGCAGCCGAATGTGGTGGTGTCGTCGGGGGATGGCAAAGTCATTGCGATCGAGGAAGAGTTCGAGCCGCGCTACTTGAAAGAAAAGAGCATTCGGGTGACGGTGTTCTTGAACGTCTTCGATGTGCATGTGAACCGGATGCCCTGCACGGGAACGGTTGAGGGTGTGAGTTACCAGCCCGGCCAGTTTCTGGTGGCGAGTAAGCCGGAGGCGACGCTCCGCAACGAGCAAAATGCGGTGATGTTGAAGACGGAGTCAGGGGCGAAAGTGCTGTGTGTGCAGGTTGCCGGACTGATTGCCCGCCGGATCGTGTGCTGGGTCGGGCAGGGTGATCGGGTGCAGCGGGGAGAGCGGTTCGGGCTGATTCGGTTTGGGTCGCGGATGGATACGTTCCTTCCGCTCGGCTCCAAGATTTGTGTCTCCTTGGGCGACCGCGTCAAGGGAGGCGAAACCATCGTGGGGGAACTCCGATGAAATCACCGGCCATGCGAGCTCCGTTTGCGAAGGGCAATCGAAAGCGACAGGCGATGTACCTGATCCCGAACCTCTGCACGACGGGGAATCTGTTCTGCGGCGTGTTCGCGATCCTGTCGGTCTTTAACGGTCAGCATCTGGTGGCCGCGATCGCCATCCTGGTCGGCATGATTTTCGACATGCTGGACGGGAAGTTGGCCCGCCTGACGAACAGTACCGGCCAGTTCGGCATCGAGTATGATTCTCTTTCCGACGTGGTGTCGTTCGGGGTTGCACCCGGTGTCTTGATTTATTCGTACGCATTGAGCGGGCAGGGGATGTTCGGCGTGGCGGTGATGTTTGCCTATGTGGCCATGGGGGCCGTTCGGTTGGCCCGGTTCAATGCGACGGTGAGCACCTCCGACAGCAAATACTTCACGGGTTTGGCTATTCCTGCTGCAGCCGGTGTCATTGCGTCGTTGGTGATCTTCGATCTGCACATCACCCAGATGGGGTCGGAAGTGAAGCCGTTATTGATCCTCGTGATCACGTTCGCGCTGGCGTTCTTGATGGTCAGTACGATCAAGTACCGAAGCTTTAAGGACATGAAGTTCCGGCGTGGGGATCATTTCACCTATCTGGTGTGGGGAATTCTTGCCTTGATGTTGATTGTCGCCTGGCCCCAGGCGATGTTGTTTGTGACGTTCACCGGGTACGCTGCGTCCGGTCCTTTGGCGCGTCTCTGGACGATGGTTTCTAAGGGGGCAGGGAAGCCGGTGACGAAGACGGACGTACCGGTACTCGATTCGAGAGAGTAGCAACAGCGACGACGAGGAGTAGTAGGCAGCGCTGACCGAACTGAGAGAGCTGGTGGATGGTGCGAACCAGCCGGTGACCTGCCGAACTCGCCTCTGAGCTGGACTTGTGAACCCCCCGGTGGGGGGTAGTGGGTCCCGAATCATCCTCGTCACGGATTGAATGAAGGGCGTTCGGATGAAGGCCAAGCTTCATCCCTCGCTGAATCAGGGTGGTACCACGAAGCTCGCAAGGCCTTCGTCCCTGTCCCGGGGCGGAGGCTTTTTTATTGGCAGCATGTTGAAACGGCCTTCCAACTGTGTTCTCGGCTCGACAACATCCTCAACGTACCCCAGCGGGTACGCCGCCGGGGTTGTCTCGCCTGCGGCCGCGTTGGAAGATCCGTTTGAGCAAGCTGCGGGACAGGAGGAGGGTAAGCCATGACCAGGATGATCAGAATATTCGATACGACGTTGCGGGACGGTGAGCAGTCACCGGGGGCGAGCATGAACGTCGAAGAGAAACTTATGATCGCCAAGCAGCTGGCGCGCCTCGGCGTGGATATCATTGAAGCTGGCTTCGCCTATAGTTCGCCCGGAGATTTCGAAGCGGTCAGACGGATCGCTTTGGAAGTCGAAGGCCCAGTGGTGTGCAGCCTGGCGCGGGCCAGGCCGGAAGACATCACGAGGGCGTCGGAGGCATTGAAAGGTGCGCCCCGTGTGCGAATCCATACGTTTCTCTCGACGTCGGACATCCACCTCAAGCACCAGTTCCGGATGACGCGAGAAGAAGCGAAGAAGCGCGCCGTGGAGATGGTCCAGTTGGCTCGTACCTATGTCGATGACGTCGAATTTTCACCGATGGACGCCAGCCGGTCCGATCCGGCCTATCTGTGTGAAGTAATCGAGGCGGTGATTGCGGCCGGGGCGGGAACGATCAATATTCCCGATACGGTGGGCTATGCTGTTCCCCAGGAGTTCGGCGGTCTGATCAAGCGAATCAAAGACACGGTGCCGAACAGCGGACAAGCCGTCATTTCCGTCCATTGCCACAACGATTTAGGGTTGGCGGTGGCCAACAGTCTGGCGGCGGTGGTAGCAGGGGCCGGGCAGGTGGAGTGTACGATCAACGGTATCGGCGAGCGGGCCGGCAACACCTCGCTGGAGGAGATCGTCATGGGACTCCGCACGCGCAGAGACTGGTACGGGGCCGATACCAAGGTCGTGACGGAGGAGATTTCCAAGACCAGTCGCCTGGTGAGCAAGATTACCGGTATGGTCATTCAACCGAACAAGGCCATTGTCGGTGCGAATGCGTTCGCCCATACGTCGGGCATCCATCAGGATGGGTTGCTGAAAGATAAGACGACGTACGAGATCATGCGGCCGGAATCCGTCGGTCTTGAGCAGGTCAAGCTGGTGATGGGCAAGTTGTCCGGGCGCCATGCGTTTCGTCAGCGGCTGGAGGAGTTGGGCTACAAGTTGACCGAAGACGAAACGAACCATGCGTTCGAGCGATTCAAGCGGCTGGCGGATCAAAAGAAAGAGATTTACGAGGAAGACCTCGAAGTCATTGTGTCCGAAGAAGTCGCGAAAATGTCTGAGCGGGTGGTGTTGAAATCGTTTCAGGTCGAAAGCGGAACCAACAAGACTCCGAAGGCCACGGTGGAATTGGAAATTGACGGGAAGCTGGTCTCTCACAGCGGAACAGGCGACGGCCCGGTCGATGCGGTCTATCGGACCATTGCCGCGATGACTCAGACGAAAAGCAAGTTGCTGATGTTCGGGGTCAATGCCATCACCGGTGGAACCGATGCGCAAGGGGAAGTGTCGGTGCGGCTCGAAGAGGATGGCCGAACCGTGTCCGGCCATGGCGCCGATACCGACATCATCACGGCGGCTGCGCGGGCCTATTTGAATGCGCTCAATAAATTGGCCTACTTCGCTGCGAAACAGGCAGAAGGGATTCAGAAGGTCAGCTTGATTTGAGCGCAACCTGCGGGGTAGATTCCTCCGTCCGGGCCGATGCGTTCGTATCGGACTGGACGGAGCGACATCGTCTGTCATTCCTACTACGAATGTCGGGACACGATGGTAAACACGCATCTTCAACGATGCCCGGAGTTCTTGGCGGGCGATCACACCAGGCTGCGGGAATTGCTGCACCCGGCGAAGGCATCGCTCGCGCTTGGATATAGCCTGGCGCACGGATTGCTCGACCCTGGCCAGCAGAGCCTCTGGCATCGCTTACAATCCTCCGAAGTGTATTACTTCATTGGCGGCCACGGCGTGATGAAGGTGGAGGAAGAGTCGGTTCCTGTTGAGGCGGGCTCCGTGGTTTATGTGCCCCCGGGGGCCAAGCAATCGTTAGTGAACAATGGAACAGTCCCGATTGAGTTTCTCTGCCTGGTCGATCCAGCCTGGACCGCGGAGGATGAGGCCGTTGGTGAATAGTCGAGAGGAGATTCGCACGTGAACGCGAAAATTGCAGTCCTGGCCGGTGATGGAGTCGGCCGTGAAATCGTCCCGCAAGCGGTCAAGGTATTGAAGGTCGTTGCAGAACGCCACGGGCATACGTTTGAATTTATCCCGGGCGATGTCGGCGGCCATGCGATCGATAAAGTCGGCGTGCCGCTTCCGGCTGAGACGCTCGCCATCGCAAAGCAGAGCGACGCCGTGCTGCTCGGCGCCGTCGGCGGGCCTAAATGGGAAGGTTTGGAATATAGCCTTCGCCCCGAGCGTGCCTTGCTGGGACTGCGGGAGCAACTCGGGCTCTATGCCAACCTACGACCCGCCAAGCTGTATCCCATGCTGGCCGATGCGTCTACGTTACGGCGTGACGTGATCGAAGGCATCGATATGCTGGTGATCCGGGAGCTGACCGGAGGCATCTATTTCGGCAAGCCGAAGGGCATCGAGCCCTTGCCAGGGGGCGGAGAGCGTGGCTTCAATACCGAAGTCTATACGACCGAGGAAATTCGCCGCATTGCCGTGGTGGCGTTCGACGCGGCCCGCAAACGCCGCAGAAAGGTCACCTCGGTGGATAAAGCCAATGTGCTGGAGTCCTCGGAACTGTGGCGGCGAGTGGTGACGGACGTCCACAAAGGGTATCCCGATGTGGCCTTGAGTCACATCTATGTCGACAATTGCGCGATGCAGTTGGTGCGCAACCCGCGGCAGTTCGATGTGTTGCTGTGTAACAACATTTTCGGCGATATTCTGAGCGACGAAGCCGCGATGCTGACCGGGTCGATCGGCATGTTGCCGTCCGCCAGTGTCGGCGCCAAGGTGGGGTTGTTCGAGCCGATCCACGGCAGTGCGCCGGATATTGCCGGCAAAAATATCGCCAATCCGATTGCAACGATCGCTTCGGCCGCGATGATGTTGTCCTATGCGTTTCAGCTCGACAAAGAAGCGGCGGCGATCGAGCAGGCCATCGTCAAGACGCTGGAGCTTGGGTTCCGCACCAAGGATATTCATGCCGAAGGCATGCAGCTGGTCGGCACCGTGGAGATGGGCGATGCGATCGTGCGCAACCTTCCTTCGTAAGTCATGACGACACGCACGACACAATCCGGACTCATCGAGACTCTGGCAGGCAACGGCGAGCCGGGGTACGCCGGTGACGGTGGGCTTGCCGGTGCCGCCTCACTCAACGAGCCGAAAGGCTTGTGCGTTGATCGCGAGGGCAACCTCTATATCGCTGATTCCGAAAACCATGTCGTCCGCCGCGTCGATCGGGCCACAGGCATCATTACGACCGTGGCCGGAGTTTGTCCGTCAGGAACGACCGGACCGTCAGTGCCTGAACCGCCTGTGGCGGCGGAGACTGGTGACGACGAGGATCCCTTTGCCGATCATTCCGGCGACAGCACCAAGGCCTACACGCAAGTGACCGATCTGAGTGGCACCGTCCGGTATGTGACCGGAGGGCGGTTGACGGTTGAGCACGATTCGGGCGACGGCGGCCCCGCCAGGAAAGCGCGACTGAATTTCCCCAGTGCTGTGGCCGTCGATCGCGCAGGCAACCTGTATATTGCCGATACGATGAATCACCGGGTGAGAAAGGTCGATGCGGCGACCGGGATCATCACCAACGTGGCCGGCACAGGCCAGGCGCGGTATTCCGGCGATGGCGGACCGGCGGTGTCGGCCGCGATCAATGAACCGACCGGGTTGGCCGTCAGCGACGAGGCGTTGTACATCGCGGATCAAAGCAACAATCGTGTGCGTCGGGTCGACCTGGCAACAGGAGTCATCACCACGGTGGCCGGAGATGGAACGGCGGCCTATAGCGGAGACCAGGTTTCGGCCGTTCAAGCGAGTCTGGCCGGCCCCAGCGGCGTGGCGTTAGGCGGGGACGGCGTCGTCTATGTGGCCGATACGTTTAACAGCCGGATACGGTCCGTTGATCCGGCAACCGGGCAGATTGCGACGGTAGCGGGAGACGGCGGGACCTATCGATACCAGGGATCGGCTGAGCCCAGTTCGCCGAGCCTCTCCAGGCCTGCGGGGATTGCCGTCGGGTCCGATGGAAACGTGTATATGACGGATTCAGACAGCCACTTGATTCGGGTGTGGAACGGGCAGACCAAGACGATCGCTCGTCTGTCCGGTACCGGTGTCGCGCAGTTCGGCGGCGACGGCGGCGATGCCTTGGCAGGAAGTCTCAGTTATCCATTCGGTGTAGCGGTGGACGCGTCCGGGACCGTCTATGTTGCGGATACATTCAATCACCGCATCAGGGTTCTGACCGCGACTGCGTAAGGACAGCATCATGTTGAAGAAAAAACAGGCCTATACGGTGGCGATTCTCGGTGCGACCGGGGCCGTGGGAAAAGAAAGTCTGGAGATTCTGGAAGAACGCAACTTTCCAATCGAGACGTTGCGCCTGTTCTCCTCCAAGCGGTCGGCCGGCGACGTGTTGTCGTGCCAGGGCAAGGAGTACAAGGTGGAGGAGTTGACGGAGGCCTCGTCCTTTGCCGGAGTCGACATCGCATTCGTCTCCGCGACCGATGCCATCAGTCGGGACTACGGGGCACGGTTGGGCGCGGCCGGTGTCGTCGTCATCGATGACAGCGCGGTCTTCCGGATGGATCCCGATGTGCCGCTGGTCGTTCCGGAGGTCAATGCGGCAGCGTTGCGCTCGATGAAGCGCGGGATCGTGGCCATTCCGAACTGCACCACAACCCCCCTGGTCATGGCGCTGAAGCCGCTGCGCGATATTGCCGGCATCAAGCGGGTGGTCGTGACCACCTTTCAGTCGGTATCGGGCACCGGTTCTGCGGCGATGGACGAGTTGGTCGATCAGACCAAGGCTTTAATGGCCTTCCAGGATGTGAAGGTGCAGGTCTATCCCTATCAGATCGCGTTCAACCTGTTGCCGCAGGTGGGATCGTTCGGTGACGGCGGCGACTGTTCGGAAGAGGTGAAGATCGTTCAGGAGACCAGGAAGATTCTGGAGATGCCGTCGTTGCGGGTCACGGCGACCACGGTGCGGGTGCCGGTGTTGCGTTGTCACTCCGAGGCGATCAACGTTGAACTGGATCGTCCGTTGAAGGCGAACGATGCGCGGGCTGCGCTGGCGGAGATGCCCGGCGTGATTGTGTACGACGATCCCGTGAAGAAGCTGTATCCGATGCCGTTCGATGTGTCCGGTAAGGATGACGTGTATGTCGGTCGGGTGCGAGTGGACGAGTCGATTACCAACGGGTTGAATCTCTGGGTTGTGAGCGACAACCTGCGGAAGGGCGCCGCCCTCAACGCCGTGCAGATCGCCGAATGTCTGATACAATGAACGATGGCAGCGTGGACTGGTATCGGTCGATCGTTGATTGTGGCGGGCCTGGTGTTGGTCGCCGTCGGGCTGCTGCTCACGCTGGCGGAAAAATGGCCAGGCCTTGGCTCTGCGTTCGCGTGGATCGGTAAATTACCGGGCGACTTCTCGGTCACGCGAGAGCGATTCAGTCTGTATGTCCCGATCGCGACCAGTCTCGTGTTCAGCATCCTGCTGAGCCTGGTGTTCTACTTCCTTTCATGGCTCTTTCGCCGCTGATTCGACATCAGTCATCCAGCCTGGCCGCAGCGGGGGGCATGTTGCTGCTCGCGCTGTTCTGCGTACCGGCCGTCTTTGCCGAATCCATTCGCGTCCTCTTGGCCCAAGAGGCGCCGTTGGTGGAAGTGCGATCAGAGGGCGCTCTCGCTCTTGTGACGGAGACGGGCGACACGAAAATCCTGCAAGCGCCGATCCATCTCACGGCCCGAGGAGACGGCGTGCATGTCGATGGCCGGCGCAGCATGGGCGGGCAGGTCCTCATCCGTCCGCTGCGGAACAACCTCTCGCTGGTGATCGGCAAAGAGGGGGGCGCAACCGCGGGAGCTCCATTGGCGCTCAGCGGGGTTGTGCGTCTGTCGCGCAAAGGGCGCGGGCTCTCGGTTGTCAACCAGGTCGATTTGGAGGAGTATGTGAAGGGGGTCGTGCCGTCGGAGGTCAGTTCGGCCTGGCACCCGGAAATGTTGAAGGTGCAGGCCGTGGCGGCACGGACCTATGCGCTGTATAACAAAATGCTCAGTGCGGCACGGGACTATGATGTGGTGGCGACCATTCAGGATCAGGTGTATCGAGGTCGCACAGGAGTAGACCGCCGAGTGGAGGATGCGGTTGAATCGACGCGAGGCATTGTCGTCACCCATCAACAGGCGCCGATCTATGCCGCGTTCTCATCCACCGCGGCCGGCCCGACGGAAGATGCCGTGAATGTCTGGGCGAACAAAGACCTGCCCTACCTCAAGGGGGTCGAATGCCCATTCGATCTCGAATCGCCCTACTATCAATGGCGGGCCAGTGTGAAGATCGATCAACTTGAGCACAATCTGCGGCATCAGGGTTTCTCTGTGGGAACGATTGCCACGATCACTCCGATTGCCTACAGCCGGGCCGGACGGGTCTCGCGCCTGCGGATTTTGCACTCCGGCGGAGAGACGGTATTGCGTGGCGAGGATCTTCGGAAGGCCGTGGGGTACACCGTCATTCCCAGCACCCAGTTCGAGGTGGAATCGATCGGTGCCGAGGTGGTGTTTGCCGGCTATGGAGCAGGCCATGCCGTGGGGCTCTGCCAATGGGGCGCGAAAGAGTTGGCCGAGCTGGGCTATTCGTACAGCAGTATTCTGCAGTATTACTATCCTGGAACCGAGTTGCACAACGCGGCGCTCTCGCAGTTGATGATGCCGGTGATACCGACCCCCTGATGTTACTCAGCGAGTTCGATTTCCCCTTTGATCCAGTACTTGTAGCCGATCACCCGGTGATCCCGCGTGATCGCGCGCGTTTGCTTGTGCTGGATCGGCAGGGAGGCGAACGCGTGCACCGGCAGGTGGCTGACCTTCCATCATTGCTGCAGTCGGGGGATCTCGTGGTGGTGAATAACACCAAGGTGATGCCGGCCCGTGTGCCCGCGCAGGTCCGGTCGAACGGAAAACTCCTCGACCTGCTGTTTGTGGAAGATCTCGGGCAGGGGCTCTGGGAGGTGCTGATCAAGGGACGCTTTCGGCCAGGCGCGGTGATCGAGTTTCCGGGCGGCGGTACCGGAGAGATTGTGGAGCGCAGCCGGCTTCGAACGACCGTACAGGTGTCGGGTGTCGCAAGCGTCTACGAACTCATGCAGGCCACGGGCACGATGCCGCTTCCTCCGTATATCAAACGGGAACCGTCAGCGGACGATCAGGAATGGTACCAGACCATGTTTGCTCAACATGAAGGGGCTATTGCGGCGCCCACCGCCGGGCTACATTTTACGCGCGAGTTGGTGCAGGCCCTGGCGGGAAAGGGAATCGAGCTGGCACAGGTGACGTTACACGTCGGCCCCGGCACGTTTCGCAGTGTGAAGACCGAGCGAATCGAAGACCATCGCATGCTGGCCGAACGAATCGAGGTGTCGGCGCAGACGGTGGCGCAGATTCGCCTGACGCGGGAGCGGGGGAATCGTGTGGTGGCAGTGGGCACTACGGTCGTGCGCGCCCTGGAGACAGCGGCGCGAGGCGGGCGCGGGATTGAGCCCTTTCAGGGACCGGCCGAACTGTTTATTACCCCGGGGTTTGAATTTCAGGTGATCGACGCGATGGTGACAAACTTTCATTTGCCGCGGACGACCCTGCTGATGCTGGTGTCCGCCTTCGTGGGTGTGCAACCGCTCCGCGCCGCCTATGAAGAGGCAGTGGCGCAACGGTATCGATTCTATAGTTATGGGGATGCGATGCTGATCGGGAGTGGCTGGGCGACCGTTACATAAGCTCTTTGTGAATTTTCACGGGAACTTTGCTCTTCATCGACTCCGCGTAGGCCATCAACGCCCGTTGCTGCTTCTGAAACAGGAGGCTCTGGAAAACCCGCTCCTTGGCCGCAGCAGCCTTGGCCGGATCGGCGTCCCCTTCGCGAGCCGCGAGTGTCTGTGCTTCCGTATATTCAGCCGGCGTGAGCGCGACGGCATCCATGATGACCAGCCGCGCTTTGTTGGTGAGAATATCCTTGGCCTCCATGGCCTCGAATGAAGCCGGGGTCAAGCGATTCGCCGACAGCAATCTCTTGTACGCGTCGGGATCGAAACTCCCGTTCTTCTGAAACTCCGTGCGTTGCATGATCGCTTTGCGCAAGTCTTCGTCGGAGACCGTTAGACCCATCTCTTTCGCCACATGCAGCCACATGCGATTGTCGATGAGTTGCTCCAGCACAAACTGTTTCAGAAACTCATCCTTGATGTCGTTTTGACCCTTGTCCTTGTAAAAGCGATACGTATTTTCATAGGCCCGGCGGTATTCATCCAAAGGAACGACCTGGTCCCCGACGGAGGCGACGACATTGCCGCTGCTCTGGCCGAAGCCCCACCAGCCCATCGTAATGACGAACGCGAGGGCGAGCAGGCCCATGATGGATTTGAGGAACCACGGATAGTCGTGAGCAGCTTCGCGTAACAGTTTGATCATCGAGCGTGCCTCTTGTCGGCAAAGTTTCGCGGATTCTACTCAGGCGACGAGGGTAAAGGCAAGAGGAAGACGCATGGATGGTGCGCGCGGCGAGATTGCGACTTTGTTTGTGCAGGTGAAAGAGATTTGCTATAGTGTCGAAGAATTGGAGAGATCTCCGGTGGTGGAGGAGGCAATCGGGCACAGCCCGCTCGAACTGGGCGTTTATCCCAAGGCCCAGGTGCTGAATCGCTTCATTGCCAAAATGATCGATCTCCTGATCGTCGCGGCGGTGAGTAAGTTGGTTCCCCCGATCGGTGCTCTGGCCGGACTTGCCTATCTCTTGCTGGCCGACGGATTCGGCGGCGGTCGCAGTGTCGGGAAGCGGCTCATCGGGCTCCAGACCATCGTGCCCCGTACCAGGGACCCGGCAGGGTTCCGAGAATCGATCATTCGTAATCTGCCTTGCGGCCTTGCCCAGTTGGCGTTTGAAATACCGTATGTCGGATGGATCGGATGGGGCGCCGTGCTCTCGCTGGAAGGGTTGTTGGTCATTGGAAATGAGCAGGGGCGGCGATTGGGCGATGAGATCGCCAAAACTCAAGTGCTGGAGAGTGGTCAGCTGGATGTGTCGGATTGAGCAGGACGGTGTGGCTGAAGGCAGGAATCGTCTGAAGGGAGAGTCCTAGTGGGCTTCATGAGTGACATGTTCGGGTGGTTCTCCAACGATCTGGCGATCGATCTGGGGACGGCGACAACTCTCGTGTATGTCCAGGGAAAAGGCATCGTCTTGAACGAGCCTTCCGTGGTCGCCGTGGAGAAGAAGACGGAGCGCGTGATGGCGGTCGGCGCCGACGCGAAGCGCATGCTGGGACGGACCCCGGGGAATATCCTTGCGGTACGCCCGATGAAGGAAGGTGTCATCGCCGATTTCGAAAAAGCCGAGGCGATGCTCAGCCACTTCATTCAAAAGGCGCATAACCGAACGGCGTTTGTGCGGCCCCGTATCATCATCGGTGTGCCCTCGCGGATCACGCAGGTGGAACAACGGGCTGTCCGTGATTCGGCCGAACTGGCGGGCGCCCGTGAAGTGTATCTGATCGAGGAACCGGTCGCGGCGGCAATCGGTGCAGGACTTCCGATCACGGAACCGTCCGGGAACATGGTGGTGGACATCGGTGGCGGGACGACGGACATTGCGGTCATCTCGCTGGGGGGCATCGTGTATAGCGAGTCGGTCAAGGTGGCCGGAGACCGGATGGACGACGCCATCATGAACTACATCAAGAAGAAGTATAATCTCCTCATCGGGGAGCATATGGCCGAGCGCATCAAGTTCGAGATCGGCTCGGCCTATCCCTTCGAGGAGCGCAAGACCATGATGATCAAAGGGCGCGATCTGATTTCTGGTATCCCCCGCACGCTGGTGGTGGATGATGCCGAGGTCAGAGAGGCGTTGCAGGAACCCATTGGAACCATCGTCAATGCCATCAAGGTGGCGCTCGAAAACACACCGCCTGAATTGGCCGGAGACATCATCGATCGCGGTATCGTGCTGACTGGCGGCGGATCCTTGCTGAAGGGAATGGACACTCGGTTCCGTGAAGAAACGAATCTCCCGATCATTACGGTCGATGACCCGCTGACCTCCGTGGTCTTGGGGGTGGGGAAGATTCTTGACGAGCTGGATCTCCTTCGCAAGGTATCGGTTATGTCGCAGTGCAGTACCTCTCGATGATCTCCATCCCGAGTGTGGATGGCTATATCTCGCTCAACATACGGCACTAGACGTCTTGCCATCGTGCTGTTCGCCTGCTTGCTCGTCGCCCTCTTCCTTCTTCCTAGTCAAAGCCAGAGGCTGCTTCAGTATGTCGGCGGACCTCTTGGTCAGATCCTCAGCGTTCCGCTCGCCGCGTTTTCTTCCGTCGATCACGGCATTTCGGAAACCTGGAATGCGTATCTTGCCCTGCAGGGTGTTCACGAAGAGAACCGCCAGCTTCATCGGGACCTTGAGCTGCTGAAGGGCCAGAACAATCAGCTGCGCGAAGCCGTGGCGGCCACGCAACGGTACGAGACCCTGCTGAATTTTAGGCAGCAGTCGCCGTCCCAGACTCTGGCGGCGCAGGTGATCGGCCGAGATGCCACCAATTGGTATGGCGGGATGATTCTCAACAAGGGCGAAAGCGATGGAGTTCGCGTCGAGATGGGGGTCGTGACTCCCGCAGGTGTGGTGGGACGAATCGTGAAGACCAATTCCACTTCGTCGGTGGTCCTCCTCGTGACTGATCCCAACAATGCGATTGCGGGAGTGGTGCAACGGACTCGCGATGAAGGCATCGTGGAGGGCACCAGCCATGGGCGGGCGCGACTCAAATACATCCCCTTGTTGTCCCGGGTTCAGGCGGGCGACCGGGTCGTGACCTCAGGATTGACCGGGACCTTTCCACGTGGTTTGGCGATCGGTGGCCTGACCCAAGTGGAGAAGTCGGAGGGTGATTTGTTTCAATCGGCCGAAATCGAGCCGGAAGTGGACCTTTCCAAACTCGATGAGGTTCTCATCATCACGGCTCCGTATGAGGATGCCGACTCAGCGCAAAAACTGTTGCAGGAGATTCGCGGGGATCGAAAGAAGCCATGAAGTTTCTCCTGTATCTGCTCCTGGCGCTGGTGGTGGTCCCCTTTCAGACCACGTTGTTGCACTACTTCAGCATCTTCGGCGTGCGTCCCGATCTCGGTCTGGTGGCCGCCTGTCTCGTCGGGTTTCTCGGCGGCGAGTTGGACGGATTGATTCTGGGGCTCCTGCTGGGGTGTTTTCAGGATATGTTGTCCGCGGGAGATCTCTGGATCAATGTAGTGACCAAGGGCGGGGGTGGGTTTCTGGCCGGGCTGGCGGGCCGCCATATGGCCCATATCACTCCGGCCGTGTTGACTGCCGGATTAGCGATCATCTCCTGCCTGTCCAGTGCCGTGTTTCTCTACTCGATGAATCCGGCGGGTATCGATGAGGTCTGGATGGGTGTGCGTTCGACGGTGCTCGTGCAGGCCGGGTTCGACGCCTTGGTCGGGGCCGGCCTGTATCTGTTGTTCCGTCAGCGTTGGTCCGACGATCGAATGGTGACCGAGGGGGCGTTGTAATCGCGTGCGGGTATCCGGGCATCCATCGAAAAAAATCTGGCGACCATGGCTTCGATAGGATTTAACGATTCGGATCTCCTCGATCTCCAGCGGCGGCTGGTCATCCTCCGTGTGGGCCTCCTGCTGGTGGTGGCGTTGCTCGCCTTGCGTCTGTGGCATCTTCAGATTCGGGAAGGCCCCTATTACCGGGATTTGTCTGAAAACAACCGGACACGCTCGGTAGTGTTGGAGCCGGCCCGCGGTCTCATCTTCGACCGGAACGGTGTGTTGCTGGCGAACAATGTGCCGAGTTTTGCCCTGTATGTCACGCTGGAAGACGTGAAGGATCGGCCGGCTCTGGTCGCGCAGTTGGCCTCGTTGCTCAATCTCGAGCCGGAGGTGATTCAAAAGAAACTGTCGACCGGCAAGGGCGGCAAGCTGCAGCCTCGCAAGGTGAAAGACCGGCTGACGTTGCGCGAGGCGACATTGATCGAGTCTCATCGGTTGGATTTGCCCGGTGTGATGATTCAAGTGGAGTCGCAACGGAACTACCCCGGCGGGCCGGTTGCGGCGCATCTACTGGGATATGTGGGAGAAGTGTCGGCGGATCAACTTGAAAAGGCTGATTTTGCCGACCTCCATCAAGGCAGCGTGGTCGGGCAGTATGGAGTCGAGAAGTGGTTCGACCGGCAAGTCCGCGGGCGGGCGGGTCAGAAGAGCGTCGAAGTCGATGCGCTCGGCCACGAAAAACGCGCCGTGGTGTCGGACAAGCCGGTGGCGGGTGACGATCTCTATCTCACCATCGATGCCCGGCTTCAGAAAACCGCCGAAGATCTTCTTGGGGAGGAGTCGGGCGCCATCGTGGCGCTGGATCCGACCAACGGGGATATTCTGGCGATGGCCAGCCGTCCGGGATTCGATCCGAACATGTTGTCGAAAGAATTAACGAACAAACAGTGGGTTGAAATCGTTCAGAACGAGCGGCGCCCCCTGAATAATCGCGCCACGCAAGGTCAATATCCTCCAGGCTCGACGTTCAAGGTGGTGATGGCGGCGGCGGCGCTTGAATCCAACACCGTGACTCCCTCGACCATGGTTCGGTGTAACGGCGGGTATCAATTCGGGAATCGGCTGTTTCACGACTGGAAGCAAGGCGGTCATGGGTCAGTCGATATGAACGAGGCCTTGATCCACTCGTGCGACGTCTATTTCTATACCGTCGGCCAGCGAATGGGGATCGATACGATCGCCGAGTATGCGAAGCAGTTCGGGCTCGGGCAGGAGACCGGAGTCGAGCTTCCGTCGGAACGTGTCGGTATCGTTCCTTCGACGGCATGGAAGCAGAAAGCAAGAAATCAGCCCTGGTACCCCGGTGAAACCATTTCCGCGGCGATCGGACAAGGATATGTCACGGTGACACCCTTGCAGATGGCCAGCGTCATCGGTACGGTGGCCAACGACGGCCTGTCGATCAAACCGCGCCTGGTGCAGGCGGTGATGAATCGCGCGACGGGAGAACGGGCCGAATTCCCTCCGACCGTGCGCGGCAAGGTGGCAGTGAAGCCGGCCACCATTGCTTTGATTAAGGAGGCGCTGGCCGATGTGGTGACCAAAGGAACCGCGACGCGAGCGAAGTCGTCCCTCGTGACGATCGGAGGAAAAACCGGGACCGCTCAAACGGCGGCGCTCCGCACCGGTCCGGAGAAGGATATCCCGAAAAAGCTTAGAGACCATGCCTGGTTCGTCGCCTTTGCGCCCGTGGAGGCTCCGCGCATTGCCGTGGCGGTCCTGGCTGAGCACATGGGACATGGCGGATCGGCCGCGGCCCCCTTGGCCAAAGATGTGATTGAAGCCTACGTCAAGGCCTATCCCGAGGTCCTCAATGGAGTTCCTGCGGGTGGGCGGACGAAATCCGCTGACGTACGACCGAAGACGTGATGATTGATCGGGTGATCGACAGTCGAGGATTGGATAGTTTCGACCTCCGCTTCATGGGGTTGATCGCGGTCATCCTGTCGGTCGGGGTGCTGTCGATCTACAGCGTCACGCATTCTCAGGACACCGCCTTTCCTTTTTATCTCAAACAGCTCGTGTGGATTCTGCTGGGCACGATCGCGTTCCTGGTGATGTACCTGTCCGACTATCACAAGATTGCGCGCCTGGCCTATCCGACTTATGCGGTGATTCTGATTATGTTGGCGGTCGTGTTGGTCATGGGTAAGTCCAGCCGTGGAGCCCAACGGTGGATTCCGATCGGGCCCTTCGCCTTTCAACCATCTGAATTTGCGAAACTGGTTCTGGTGTTGGTACTGGCGAACTATTACTCCCGGGTGTCTCGTGCGGGGTGGCTCCATCGGGTGGTTCTGCCGGGGTTGATTGTGTTGCCCGGCCTGCTGTTGATCCTCAAGCAGCCTGATTTGGGGAGCGGTCTGAGTTTTCTGGCTGTGTACGCGGCCATGTTATTGATGGTCGGCGTGCGCTCGAAGACGTTGGGGGTGATTTTATTGCTCTCCGTCATGCTCTTCCCGTTCGTGTGGGAAATGGTCTGGGCATCCTTGCACGATTATCAGCGGGAACGTGTCATGGCATTTGTCGATCCGGATTACGATCCGGGAGGAAAAGGCTATCATGCGCTCCAGTCCAGAATTGCCATCGGCTCCGGGGAATTGTCGGGAAAAGGGCTGTACGGCGGCACACAAAGCCAGCTGAAGTTCCTTCCAGAAGGCCATACCGACTTCGTGTTTGCGGTCTATGCGGAGGAATGGGGCTTTGTCGGCGTACTGGTGCTGTTGGCCCTCTTTATTGCGCTGATATGGGTGTCGTTGGAAATTGCCGCGCGTGCGAAAGATACATTGGGGGCATTACTCGCGGCAGGGATTGTGGCGATGCTCTGTTTTTGCGTGGTCGTCAATATCGGGATGACCGCAGGGATGTTTCCCATTGTCGGCATTCCGCTTCCGTTGGTGAGTTACGGAGGGAGTGCGACCATCATGACCATGGCTTCGTTGGGATTATTGTTGAACGTCAAACGACGTCGGTTGACCTTGTTCTATTAGGCGATGCCTGGACAGGGGCCGACTGGGTATGAAATAACCATGTGAACCGGATTGGCACCGGACTGACGGTAAGACGAGAAAGAACCCGGACTCTGCGTCCGCGTTCGTCTGCCGATCCGACCGATCTGGGTGTAAAGGAGTGTCTATGGGTGTGGAGATAGCAATCAGTATAGCGCGGGAAGAAACCCGCGTGGCGGTACTCGACAACGGGGTTGTCACCGACCTCTATGGCGATCGCGCCAAAGACCAGGATTTCGTCGGGAATATTTATAAGGGCCGGGTGGCGAAAGTGCTGCCCGGCATGCAGGCGGCGTTCATCGATATCGGGTTGGAAAAAGCGGCATTCATGCATGTGTCCGACCTCTCGATGGATGTCGAACCCGGGGATACCCTCGTCGAGGGCGACGACGACGACAACAAGGATTCGGAGGTCCCCAAGCCCAAGCGGCAAAGCTCGAAACCCATTGAAGAGTTGCTGTCCGAGGGGCAGGAAGTCATGGTGCAGATCTCGAAAGGTCCGATCGGCACCAAGGGATCGCGCGTGACGACCTATGTGTCCTTGCCGGGCCGGTACCTGGTATTCATGCCGACGGTCGAGCATATCGGCGTCTCCCGCCGCATTCCTCGTGATGAGGAGCGGGCACGCCTGAAAGAAATTATGAAACGGGCACGGCGCCCGGGGTTCGGCTACATCGTGCGAACCGTCAGTGAAGGGGTCAAGGAAGAGGAGTTGCGCTCGGACGTCGAGTTCTTGCACGTCTTATGGCAAGACGTATTGACGAAGCGTGATCAGCAGCCGGCCCCGAGCCTCTTACACAGCGACTTGAGTTTGAGTTTTCGCGTCGTGCGCGATCTTTTCGGTCGTCGGGTGGACCGGTTATTGATCGATTCCCGCGAGGAGTACAACGCGATCAAGGGGTTCGTCCAGCGGTTTTCGCCGGAGCAAACCTCGCGGATTCATTTTTATGACAAAGAAGAAAGCCTGTTCGATTACCTGGGCGTGGAGCAGGAAATCGCCCGTGCGATGAGCCGCAAGGTGTGGCTCAAGTCCGGAGGATATTTGGTGATCGACCATACCGAGGCCATGACGGTGATCGACGTGAATACCGGCCGGTTTGTCGGGAAGCGCGATCAGGAAGAAACGATCCTCAGAAACAACCTGGAAGCGGCGCGCGAAATCGCCTATCAGGTGAAGTTGCGCGGGATCGGCGGCATCATCATCGTGGATTTCATCGACATGGAGCGGGAGAAAAATCGCGACAAGGTTTACCATGCACTGGTGGATGCCATGTCGTCTGATAAAGCCCGCACCAGAATTTCCAGGGTGTCCGATCTCGGGTTGATCGAAATTTCCCGTGAGCGTGTGCGAGAGGACTTGCTGCGTTCGTTGTCGGAGCCCTGCCACTATTGCGACGGGCGCGGCTACACCAAGTCGCCGATGTCGGTGGCCTACGAAATTTTCCGTGAAGTGCGGCGGCTCGGCCATGAGATCGAGCAGCAGCGCGTGGTTGTCGGCGCGCATCCTGCCGTTGCTCTGCTCTTGCAGGAACAGGAGCAACCAGGCGTCGAGGAACTCGAACGGCGATATAGCGCAAAAATTCTGGTCACGCCCGACGATCGGTTGCATCTGGAGCAATTCGATCTGGTCGTGATCTAATCCGCCGAGCGACCGGGCGTGTACCTGTTCCGGGTGGGCATCCTGCCGCTGAACGTGGTCTTTCTCCAGTACAACGGGCATGACATCGCACTGACGACGTGTGATGAGTTGAGACGATAGTGAGTCATCGATCTCTCCGTCCCTGGTTGGTGTTGCGCGCGATTCCCGGTGTGGGCGACGCCATCCTTCTCAAGCTTGTGCATGCATTCGGGGCGCCGGATGCTGTGTTCTCGGCGCCGCAGTCGGCGTTGGAGGAGATTGGATGCCGGCCGCCTCTAGTCGAGGCGATTCGTCGAGGGCCGGCTCCGGATGCGATCCGGGAACTCGACAAGGAATTAGAGCAGCTGCAGCGCCGGAAGGTTACGGTGCTGACGTATCTTGATGCACAGTACCCCACGCCACTCAGGACGATTCCGGACCCGCCCCCGTTGTTGTACGTTCAGGGCTCGCTGCTGGAAACCGATCGGCATGCCGTGGCGATTGTCGGCACGAGAAAAGTCAGTGCCGCCGGGCGCATCGTGGCTGAGGAGTTGGCGCGCGACTTGGTGAAGATGGGTTTTACGATCGTCAGTGGTTTGGCGCGTGGAGTCGATGCGGCCGCGCATCGCGGGGCCCTTGCCGGTAAGGGGCGAACGCTTGCCGTCATGGGCTGTGGACTGGACCGTACCTATCCGGCCGACCATCGGCACTTGCGCGAGACGATCGAACAGCAGGGCGCCGTGTTGTCTGAACTCCCGCTGGGGGCGGCACCGCACAGCTATCACTTCCCGCGGCGCAACCGCATCATCAGCGGATTATCGTTGGGTGTAGTAGTGACCGAGGCGGCCATTGAGAGCGGGTCACTTATTACGGCGAGATTGGCCGGTGAGCAGGGGCGGGAAGTGTTTGCGGTACCGGGTTTCGTCAAAGCGGAGCAGAGTCGTGGCCCGAACAGTTTGATTAAGGATGGCGCCCGATTGGTTGAGTCCGCGCAGGATATTCTAGAGGAATTGTTGCCGCAGCTTGATCAGGCCTTCCGTGCGCGGTTGACAGGGGGAGCAGGGACCCTCGCCCAGCCGAAGATGCCATTCAGCTCGGATGAAACGGTGGTATACGATGTCTTGTCGGTCCTGCCGCAATCGATCGACGACGTGATTCGGCGCAGTGGATTGCCTGCTGCTCAGGTGATGACGATCCTGTTATCGCTCGAATTAAAGAATTGTGTTCGCCAGTTACCCGGCAACGAGTATGTACGTCTCACATCGGGCCAACATTGAGAGATTAGAGCTGACAGGGGCTCGATATTTGTTATAGTGGGTGTGGTAGTCTGGGCATAGGTACTGAGGAACGTGGAGCCACATGGCCAAATCGCTGATCATCGTTGAGTCGCCGACCAAGGCGCGCACCATCACGAAATATCTCGGTCGTGGCTATTCCGTCATGGCCTCCGTCGGCCACGTCAAGGATCTCCCTACCAGCAAGCTGGGTGTGGATCTCGACAACGATTTTGAACCCCAGTACGTCACGATCAAGGGCAAGTCGAAAGTCCTTGCCGACATTAAAAAGAAAGCCCAGGAAGTCGACACCGTGTTTCTCGCGCCGGACCCTGATCGCGAGGGCGAGGCGATTGCCTGGCATATTGCGCAGGAACTGCACGGCAAGGGAAAGAAGAAAGACGGCAAAGTCTATCGTGTGCTGTTCAATGAGATCACGGAATCGGCGATCAAGCGGGCACTGAAGTCGCCGGGTGAAATCGATATGAAGCTGGTCCAGGCTCAGCAGGCGAGACGAGTCCTCGATCGCATCGTGGGGTACCAGGGCAGTCAGTTGCTGTGGAAAAAGGTGCGCCGTGGTCTCAGCATGGGCCGGGTGCAGTCCGTGGCCGTGCGGTTGATTTGCGACCGGGAGAAAGAGCGAGAAGCCTTCCGGGCGGAAGAATACTGGTCTATCGTCGCGTTGTTGGCTGGGGACAATCCACCAGCGTTCGAAGCCAAATTGCATTCCGTGAACGGCCAGGATGCCGATATCGGCACGGGCGAGCGGGCCCAGCAGATCCTGGATGCCGTGCAGGGGAAGCCGTTCGTCGTGCAATCGATCGAGCGCAAGGAAAAGAAACGCAATCCGGTCGCACCCTTCATCACGAGCCGGCTGCAGCAGGAAGCCGCCAGAAAGCTGCATTTCAGCCCGAAGAAGACGATGACGCTGGCGCAGCAGTTGTATGAAGGTATTGAAATCGGGTCGGAAGGGCCCACCGGTCTCATTACCTACATGCGAACGGACTCGCCGAGGATTTCGCAAGAAGCGACCGAAGACGCCAGAATTGTGATTCGAGAGCGGTTCGGAGCGGAGTATCTGCCTGCTACGCCCAACGTGTACAAGACGCAGAAAGCCGCGCAAGAGGCGCATGAAGCCATTCGGCCGACGTCCGCGGCTCGCGACCCCGAATCCATCAGGCAATA
The DNA here is from genome assembly GCA_024998565.1 of Nitrospira sp. Classification (NCBI taxonomy): domain Bacteria; kingdom Pseudomonadati; phylum Nitrospirota; class Nitrospiria; order Nitrospirales; family Nitrospiraceae; genus Nitrospira; species Nitrospira sp. The sequence continues at coordinate 21,086 of JACOEM010000013.1, read as the reverse complement.
CCTTGAGCAGGATCAGTACAATTTGTACAAGCTCATTTGGAATCGTTTCATTGCCTCACAGATGGTCCCTGCAATCATGGATGTGACGCGTGTGGATTCGTCTCCGGTGGGAACTCCGGATCGATATGTGTTTCGCACGACCGGCACCGTGGTCAAGTTCGCCGGCCATACGGCGGTGTACTTAGAGGGAACCGACAAGGAATTGCCGTCGCACAAGCCCAAGAATGAGCAAGAGGCGGAGGACGAATCAGATCGCCAGCTGCCCGCATTGCGCGAAGGTGAATCCTTGCATCTGGTCGCTCAGGAAGCCCAGACCTTGCTCGGGCTCGTTTCTAAACAGCATTTCACTCAGCCGCCTCCCCGGTACAATGAAGCATTGCTGATTCGAGAGCTGGAAGAAAAGGGGATCGGCCGGCCCTCCACCTACGCTTCGATCATTTCGACGATCCAAGACCGGAAGTATGTCGAGAAGGTCGAAGGGCGGTTTCTCCCGACCGAAACCGGGAGAACGGTGAATGACTTTCTGTTGAAGGGATTTCCGGATCTGCTGGATACGGAATTTACATCCCACATGGAAGAGCAGCTCGATGAAGTCGAAGAGGGCACAAAGCCCTGGGTTTCAGCGGTGCGCGATTTTTACACACCCTTTGTGAGGGAAATGGAACTCGCTCAAGGTATCCCTGGACCGAAGGATATCGTCGAGCCGCCCACGAACCTTCCCTGTGAAAAATGCGGCCGCATGTTGGAGATCAAATGGGGACGGAATGGGAAGTTCCTCGCGTGCCCCGCCTATAAGGACGATCCTCCCTGCAAAAATACGCAAAATTTTGAAAAGTTGCCGGATGGAACGATTAAGATTGTTCCCAAGCTGGAAGAGACGACGGACGAGAAGTGCGAAAAGTGCTCCAGCCCGATGGTGGTGAAATCTGGACGCTTCGGAAAGTTCCTGGCTTGTTCTGCCTATCCAGAATGTAAGACAACCAAGGCCATCGCCCTGGGGGTGAAATGTCCGCAGCCCGGATGTGGTGGAGATCTGGTTCAGAAGCGCACCAAAAAAGGGCGGAACTTTTATTCGTGCAGCCGGTACCCGCAGTGCGAATATGCGCTCTGGGATCGTCCGATCAACAAGCCCTGTCCCACGTGCCAGGCTCCGTTCCTCATTGAGAAAGTCAGCAAGCAGGCCGGACGCTCGGTGCAATGCCGCAATGAAGAGTGCGGCTATCGTGAAGCCGGATAGCCATGGTGGATTTGTTGCCTGCTGTTATCCTCCGCTTTTGAAGCGCAAGCTCTCCCTTCCGCTGCTCCCCTCCATTTTCTTCAACTCCTCGCCGCCTACTTGCATAGCAGATCGTTTACCGTCGCATCCTGATGAGGACAATGAGAAATGTTCTCGGCGATGTTGATAACCGTCCTCATAAATACGTATGTCTCTGCTTGACAACCCTTTCGAGAATGTCTAAGTAAGGTGTAGGATGAATCATAAGAGAGGGCATATTCGTATCTGTCTCAATCAAGAGGCCAGGCAGGCAATGAGGCGCTCCAAGGCCGGAGGAGGGATGTATGAAAGCCAAACAAGGTATCATTGAGCTTCTTAATAAAGTGCTTACCGCGGATCTCACCGCCATCAACCAGTATTTTGTCCATGCAAAGATGTGTGACAATTGGGGTTACGACCGGCTGCACCACAAGGTTCGAGAGCGCAGCATCGATGAGATGAAGGATGCGGACGAGTTGATCGGCCACATTCTGTACCTGGAAGGGGTGCCGAATGTTCAGCGGATGAACACGGTGCAGGTCGGAGAGACCGTTCCTGAGCAATTGAAGCTTGATCTCAAGGCGGAGCAGGAAATGCTCACGCTGCTCAGCGACGGAGTTGTGCATTGTGCAAAGGTAGGTGACTTTACGACACGGCACATGTTCGAAGACATGGCGAAAGATGTGGACCAGCATATTGATTGGATCGAGACCCAGATGGAGACGATCAAACAAGTGGGTCTTGAGAATTATCTGGCAGAGCAGATCAAAAAGGACAGTTAAGCGAGCGCCGTCCCGGCGTTGTAACGGGGGTATGCATGAAAGCGAAAGAGGGCGTCCTCGAGATCCTGAATAAGGTATTGGTCACTGAGCTCACGGCGGTGCATCAATACCTCCTGCATGCGGCCTCGTGTAAGCATTGGGGGTATGGTCGACTCCACGAGCATTTTAGTCACTTGGCCGAGGAAGAGGTCAGCCATTCCTCGGGCCTGATCGATCATATCCTGTACCTGGGGGGGGCTCCGGAGATGGATCGCCTGGACACCGTCGCCGCTGGCAAGAAAGTCTCGGAGTTGCTGGAAGCCGATCTGGCCTTCGAGCGTGAGGATGCGGAAATGCTTCGCGACGGGATTGCCCATTGCACAAAGGTCGCTGACTTCACGACCCGTCGTCGGCTCGAAGAGATGATCGTCGATACGGAAGAGCATATCGATTGGTTTGAGACTCAGCTCTGCACCATCAGGCAAGTAGGTCTCGATCGATACTTGGCCGAGCAGATTCATTCTGAGAAGTCTTAGCCCTTGCGTGCGCAGGTGGTCGGCCGGTGGGATCCCCGAAGGCCCCGCTGGCCGGCTCTCTCCTCTGTCGTCGTCTCTCCCCATGCACATGCTTCGCTGAACCCCTCCGTCCGGTAATTTGAATCACCCGCGCATTCATTCTCCCCTCACTACTGCGAAGCGACTCGATCGTTCTGTATTCCATGGCCATTCAGGGCAGGGGACATTCCCGTTCTCCAAGCAGTGAAGCCGTGTGGTTGGTCTGGCCGTTGGCTACAGGGCTTTCTGCATGGCGTGAACCGTCAGCCGATGCCGTGAGTGTGCCTGCCGGGATCGAATCTCCCTGGGAGAATGCCCGGTCGCGCGTTTGAAGAAATGGCTGAAGGCAAACTGATCGCTGAACCCCACCGCTGTAGCAACTTCTGCCAACGTCTGCGCGGTTGTGGTGAGGAGTGATTGAGCCCGTTCGACCCGATGTCGTCTCATGTACCCGGAAAACGATTCACCCATGATGCGGTAAAACAGATCAGAGCAATATTTCTCCGAATAGCCGAGGAAATTTGCCAGGACTTTGAGTGTCAGTCCACGATGGAGATTTTCGTTGATGAAGCGGGTGATGCGTCCGGCCAGCGTGGTTGTCTCATTAGCGGACTCTCTGTGGGACGGCAGGGCATGGGACAGGTTAAAGAGATCGCACACGAGATTGCGTAGCTCCTGTTCCGTCGTGGCCTGCTCAAGACGATCAGCCCAGTGTGGTGACTGTGCGCGAAGCTCGGACGAGAGGGTGCGGAGGCGATCAGTTGGAATTTCGATGTCGGGCGCGTTGTTCATCATCATTCAGCTCCATCAGTGAGGCCAATAGCCCGTACGCCGGGTATGGACTGTTTTCGTTCGACTCCTCAGAACATTGAAAAGGGCATATGCTGGTGACTCGGTTGGTCGAGGGTCGGTTCAACAGTGAGAGCGGTGACACTCGCGTCACCGAATGGTAGCGGCGGGAGCTGGTCTTGATGGCGAAACTGTGCACAAAATGTGGCGGTCAGTATCGGATCAAATTGTGAGCCTGCCGACGCTTGTAGGGTTCGTAGGGCCCTGTGTAACGAAGTCGATCGATTGGCAATGCTGTCGAAGACGTCCGCAATGGCCAAAATTCTGGCGGCCAAGGGGATATAGCCTCCGCGAAGTCCATAAGGATATCCGGCGCCGTCCCATCGTTCGTGATGATGAGCGATCAGGCGTGCGGCCTCAGAGAGGAATCGATGGGGGCTCAGGAGCGCAGCGCCTTCCCGGGGATGGCTTTGGATCAGGGCATAGTCATCCAAGCTGTGCGCTGCTGTCTCGTCGAGCAGTCTGCCGGGTAACGTGAGGAGTCCGATATCGTGCAGCAGGGCTGCATAGTGCAGCTCGATGTGTTGGTCATCCGTAAGGCTGATGGCCTTGCCCAGCAAGCGGGCATAGTGTGCGGTGCGCTCGCCATGTCCGAAGTGTCCAGGAATGAGGGTTTCGATCCTCCGCGTCAGGCGTCGAAGTTGTAACAGGCGAACAGCGTATAATGATTCTTTGGAAAGCTGAAGTGAATCCAAGGCATCAAGCTGTCGGGTTATTTCCTGGATGAGCTGTGTTGTGGCATTGATCGGCGATATCGATGGATGCATGGGAATCCTCCGAAAAAAAAGAGCCCAAGATCGTTGCACACGATCTTGGGCTCTGGGCTGAATACCTCTGGCCGCAACGGAGTCAACGGACTTCTTCTAGGCGTTCATGACTCTTCCCCTCGCTTCCCGGCCATCAGCGGTTGCTTCAAAATCCACATTTCGTAGAGAGGGATAGCCATCATCGCGAGAAAGCTGCCCATCATCAGAGTGTCCCCGGCCAGCATTGTGAGCACAAAAATAGGTGAGATGTAGCTGATCAGCCAGGGGGAGAGCAGGTCCAGCGCCACGCCTCCGAACGAAAGCCATGTCAGCCAGACTTGCGTGGCATGACTGGCCTGCGTGAGATAGAGGACATGGACGAGAATCATAAACACGACCGGCATGGTGAACAGGTGAAAGTGCGTGACCTCGGCCAGCTCCCGAAACGACATCGGTTCGCCGAAGGTCGCATCAGAGCCACGGTAGTGGTCGGCGATACCTTGTGGGCTCAAGCTGGTCATGCTGTGCGCCCAGAAGAAAGAAAAAAGAAACCCCACCAGCATCAAAAAGAGGAATTGCGTATACAACAACCTGATGTGACGATCCGAATCACGCAGGCGGAATCGAGCATTAAAATTTCGCATGCCAGTGCAGTGTCCCGACGGCCTTAGTTGCCGAATAGGGTCCCCAACAGTCCTCTCTCGGCCTTCTGCACTGCGACCGTGTCGCTGCCTAAGCCGGCCGGCTTCAAGTAAAATTCGTCTACCAGTACTAACACTCGTTTGACGCCAGCGTTCATCGACCGGACGGACATCGTGGCTCCACTGATGTTGATAATGTCTTTGTTGATTCGAATGGGGTCCGTGACGGTCTTGCCATCATACTGAGAGTTAAATCGCTTCTTCCCGACCTCGCTGCCCTTTGCATCCCGAAACACCAGCAATTCGACGTCGGTGCAATTCCCTTTGGGATCCACTCCTACCATATAGGTCATGGGTTTATATTTGCCGATGGTGTTGTGGATCATCGCATACCCGTCGACTTTGTCTCCAGTCTCCCCGATATACAGATCGAACGAGTCTTCCGGAAACTTCCAACCGATGCGCTGTTCGATGAGTTCCTTCCTGTCCTGCGTGAGTCGGATCAGTTCCTTGCGCACACGTTGAGATTTTGGGAGGATGGTCTTCACGGCCTCCTCTTCGGTCATGAACTCTTCGTACTTGAAGTCGTCGTCTTTCAGGAAGCGGCGCAATTCGTTGTCCCAGACTTTCTCCGTCGCCAGCGCCGGGAGCGACGAGGTCAGAAGCAATACGACTGCGGTCAAGGTGCGGTACGCACTCAATGTACTGAACATCCATGCTCCTTCAATTTGGTGTCTAAGCGGTTCTGCACGTCGGTCATGACTTGGGCCGAGGACTCGGTGTCGGTCCAGCCGAACAGGCGAGAGCCGCCACGGAATGCCCACCGTTGTCGCTCTTCGATGAAGCCGATTTTTGTGACATCGTCGAGTCGTTTGACTGCCAGGGAAATCCGGGACCGATCTTTGCTGTCCCCCAAGTCTCGCTGAAGGGCACCAAAGGTCCGTCCCGGCATGGGTATTTCAAGCCACGCGGTGTCGATCAGGCCTGCGGTCTTATCCTGCCGCGCTATCGCACGATCTTTGACTGCGTCAAGTGCAGCTTCCCAGGCATGGTCGTAGCTGCAGACGGCGAATCGTTCCTGCATACCGCCCAGGGATGCACAGGCGGTCAGAAGAGCGGGAATTAGGAGGATGCTGAGTCGGCGGTAGTGCTGTGTCATATCAATTCTGTCGGTATCGTCCAGGCCGTCCCGATCGGGACGGCCTGGACGAGGAACCGGTTAGAAGTACGTGGCTGCTTGGATTAAGAATCCGTTTCCATTCATCGGGCTGCCTGCAGTGCCGAGATCCCCGGCGGCTACAAGGCCCTTTGCGTCCCTCTGGGTATTGAATTGCCAGTCGAATTTGATCACCGTGTCTTCAATCGGCCGGAAATTGAGACCAAGGGTCAAGCGCTCAAGCTTCCGTTGGCCTCCCAGCGCGTTCTGCTTGGTGCGATCGTCGGTATCCGTGTTGACCTGTTCCCACCGCACGACTGCCGTAAACGTAGAGGCGTCGGTGAAATGGCTGGGCGCCCATTTCTTGAGGAATTCCGGCATGAAGTGATAATTCCCCTGAACGTAGTAGCCTTGCATGCCAGCCGGTCCGATGACCCGGTTGGCGACACCAGTCGCATTGTTGTTGCTGATTCTCGTCCAGGCTGACTCTCCGATGATTTCGAACGGGCCTTTCTGGAGAGTCCAGTCCAATGCGAACATATCGATATAGCCCGCCCCCACGGCTCCGGCGGCCGGCTTGTACGCTCCATGGTAGCCGGATCCGGCGATTTCAATGCCCAGCATCGGGCTGAAGGCGATGCGGCCGACGACGGCTTTGTTGTCGTCGCGATCCCGAGAGACGCTGCCTCGCGCGCTTCGCACCCCAAGGTCGGTAATGCCGCCGGCCGTCTGGCTCATTCCATTGACGGCATAGACTTCGTAGTCCAGCTTCGAGCGTGACGAGGGATACAGGGTTCCGTAAATACCGGCACCGGCTTCGAACCAGGTGCTGGGGATGACGATGCGAGAGACCATCGGCCGATCGACGAGATCGTTCAAGGGTGAGTCGTGCAGTAAGTTAAACTTGCCGACCGGCATCAACAAGATACCAGCTCGGAGATTGATCGCTTCATTAATCAGGTAATCCAATTGGGCAAACTCGATCTGCATGGAACCGTCAGTGCCCTGTGGCGCGTTGGAGCCGCCGCGCTCGATCTCGATTTCCGTTGCAAACTTGATATGGTCGGTAATGTCCGCATAAATAAATGGCACCAGCCGTTGCTGGCCGAATGAATTACGACTAGGGTTGTCCAGGTTCTGACGGGACAGTGAGTTGTACATGACATCGGCATATCCACCGACCGTTGCTTTCGGAGCACTCAAGAAGGGCTTGGCGTAAATGAGTTTGCCGGATCCGGTTGATCCGAATCCCAACGGAATCTTTTCCTCGCCCTTTCGCTCGACTCGAATTTCGGTTATGGGACCGGATGCCACAGGATATTGCGGAGTAGAGGCCGCTTCACCTTGGCCTTGTTGCATGCCGCCTTCACGTCGTTCGTGTTCCTGAAGCCGCTTTTCGACTGCCTCATCAACCAGTTTTTTAATGTCCTCCGGGGTCATGTTTTCCGCCAGTGCCGGCATTGCCGGTAGACTGGCTAAGACGAGAGCCCCGAGGATTGCCCTGATTTTCATGGGTATCCTCCATCCGCGAGTAAGGGTTTGGTTGGACTCGGGACTCAAAGGTCTCTGGTCTACAGGGAAAACAGGTGTACATGATCGATGCCCTGGGGTGTACCTGGTGGTGAGGCCTCCTTTCATATATCGAATCATGCTGTGACGGTGCCCCAGCCTTCGATTGAGGTGAATGGGATGACGACGATGCGCTTACAGCGTTTGCATTTGAGCTCAAGGCCTTGCCCACGGACTTTGGCAATGAGTTGTCCGCACTCGCAGCGCGTCTCACTGTCTTGGCAGGTAGGGGATGCCAAACTTTTTCCTGTGATCATAGCGGGTGGTCGGTCTCGTTGGTAAAATTGAGAACGATTATTAATATCCCGATCAGCGGAGGAATGTCAAGTCTGGCGACCAATTAAAAGTTGGCCGCTTTTTTGTGTGCGCTGCGCGCCTGCCACAGGTGATTTTGTCGGATAGAGTGGGGTACGGGAAAGGAGTGTTTGCCTGCCGGTCGGCGCGACGGGCGACATTTGCATTTTGCAGGCGTCCCGCAGAAGATGGACGCGTGTGCGCGTAAATCAGCGCCGGGCTGCGCCAATGAAGTTGTGTGATCTATTGAGTGGTAAGCGCAGTCTGTTTGTCATATTCGTCGGAGGTGGTGAGGTGGAGATGGGATATCGTTTTGCAGTCATGAGCGGGATCTTCCTGCTCTTGTTCTCGTCCGGATGTGCGACTACAAGGTCTGAATCCGCTCCTGTCGTCGTGAAGCGAACGCAGATGCAGATGGGTACGCTCGTGACCATTACGTCGGTGGCGTCTGATCGTCGGCGGGCGCAGGATGCGGCATCGGCTGGATTCCAGGAGATTCATCGCTTGGAAGAGTTGCTCAGTACCTGGATTGCGACCAGCGAACTCTCGCAGGTGAATGCTGCCGCTGGCAGGGACGCCGTCATGCTCAGCCGCGACACGATGAAGGTGCTGGAGGCCTCGCTCGAAATGGCTCGGCTGACGGAAGGAGGGTTTAATATTCTCGTCGGCCCGGCGGTTGAGGCCTGGAGTGTTCTCGATCGGCAGCACATTCCATCCGATGCGGTCTTGCAGGCGGTTCGCCCGCTGACGGAGTTGCGTTCGCTACATCTGAATGTCGCAGAGAGGACGGTCTATTTGGCCAAGCCGGGAATGCGGGTAGATGTGGGCGGGATCGGCAAAGGCTTTGCCGCGGATATGGCTGTCGCAGCCATGCAGACGGCCGGAGCCACTGCAGGGGTCGTGGCCCTCTCGGGGGATATCAGGACCTTCGGCAGACTGCCGGGCGGCATGAAATTTCCCTTCGGCGTCCGGCATCCGAGGCATGAAGAGGCTGTGCTGGCTTTTATTGAGCTTCAGGATGAGGCAATTTCGACGGCCGGTGACTATGAGCGGTACTTCGAGCGGGATGGAGTGCGCTATCACCACATTCTCGATCCGATCACTTTGCAACCGGCTCGTGACTGCCAAAGCGTGACCGTGGTCGCCCGCGACGGACTGACCGCAGATGGCCTGGATACCGGCATCTTTGTGATGGGACGTGAGCGAGGACTGGCCTTGGTTGAGCGGTTGCCGGGGGTCGGTGCGGTGATCGTAGATCGCGACGGCAAAGTCTGGGTTTCTTCGTATCTCAAGGGGAGGGTGAGGATGAATGATGGCATCGAGTAATTCCATCCAAGGCGGACGTTCCGGATGGGGCTTGGCCCCTGGTTGGCGCTGGGAAGGTATGCTCGCAGGGATAGTAGTCGGCCTGCTCGTATTGAGCGCATGCAGCGGTAGTTCCAAATATTTTCACGATGCGGTCAACGAGGCGACGCAAGAGATGGTCGGGAAACGATATGGATCACCGCATAAGACACAAGCGGCTACCGGCGGGGGAGAAATCTGGACCTATTTCGAACGCGGCAGCGGAACGGCAGGCTTCGGTGGTCAAGTGCGGGGAGGCGGCTGCCGGGCCTATGTCTTGACGTTCGACAAGCAGGCGGTCTTGCGAGGCTGGGAACAGCAACCCTGCCAGGGATAACTCTGCAGCTTATCGATCCAGGTAGTAGCCGAGCGGTATTTGCATCGTGACCGAGGATTTTTCGAGCGGCTGGGACAAGGTGAGCGGTGAGGCCTGCCGAATGGTTTCCAGTGCGGCTTGATCGAGCACATCGTGCCCTGAGCTTCTTGCGACGGTGGCCGATGTAATGTGTCCGTCTTGCTGAATCACGATCCGTACAATCACCCGACCTTCCAGGCGATGCAGCCTCGCCGTGGCGGGATATTGTTTGAGTGCTTCAATCCGCTGGAGCAAAGGCCCTGCGAGCCAGCCATAGTCCGGTTTTCGGGCAACCTGAGCCGTGTTGGTCGATGGGGCGAGCGATGCCGTTTGGGCTGGAGAGGTGGCGGGCTCAGAGGGCGGTTGCGATGTCGTTTCTGACATTTCCGGGGCGAGAGGTGCGTCTGCAACCGGAGGATTTGCCATCTGGGGCAGTGAGCGGGAGTCAGGGGGGGCCTCGACCGATGCCGATGTCGAGTGCAGGGAAGGTTGACGGTCATCCTTCGTTGCCTGAGGTTCGGGAGGACTGGAGACCGCAGGAGTGCGTTCAAGCAGTTGTGCGGGAGCCTGCTGAGGAGGGGGGAGGACTGGTTTGATTGTGTCACGTTCGACTGTTGCCGGAGAGTTTGATGTAGAGGCCGGCATGGTCGGGAGCGCTGCCGGAGAAGGTGTAGGACGCAGAGCTGTCGCTGCAACGTTACGTTGAGCCGGTCGGACAATTGCTGCAGCAGGTGGTGGTGCACCGGGTGCGACCTGTGCAGGCGTCGGAGGTTGAGAACCGACGACGGTCACATCCCATTGAAAGGATGAAGAGGGTGGTGCCAGGCCGATTTTGGCGACGAAGAATCCGGCCAGGAGAATGGCGCTGCCGTGCAGGCCGATCGAGATGATCCACCCGCTCGCATGGAAGCGGATGAAGGGGTCCGATATGTCGGGCTGGCGGGCCCTCACAGCCGTACCACCTCCAGACTGACGGACTGAAATCCCAGACCTCGTATTTCGTCTACCACCGAGACAAACCGTTCCAGTAACGTGACTTTGTCGGCTCGTACGACCACCAGCGATTCACGAGGGTGCGCCAGCATGACGGTCTTGAGGCCGTCCGGCGGGACGGGGCGGTCGTTGAGGAACAGATCGCCGTTCGCGGTCAAGGTCACCACGACGGGGACATCTTTGTGATCTCCGGCCTCTTTGGCCTTGGCGAGATTCACGGGGATCTGGCCGGTGCTGATGAAGGTGGCGGTGGTGAGAACGATAACGAGCAGCACGAGCATCACGTCGACCAGCGGAATGACGTTGATTTGATTAACCTCGCGTTCCATGTTGCACCTTATAGATCGTCAGCAATTCGGTGACCCGCCGGCGGAGAATATTGTTCATCACGACGCAGGGGATGGCGACGAGCAGGCCGACAGCCGTCGCCTTCAGGGCCAGGCTTAGGCCGATCATAATGGTATTCACAGCCATCGTGCCTGAGGTTCCCATCGTGTGAAAGGTCATCATAATACCGAGGACGGTCCCCAGTAATCCGATATAAGGTGCATTGGCGGCCACCGTGCCTATGATGACCAGGCGTTTGGTCAGCGCCATTTCAAACGTTTGAATGTCTGTGAATTGGGTCAGGTCCACGCGGCGATAGTAGAGCCACCGCTCGACCGCCACCGCCACCGACCAGATGCTGAGCGCGATCAGCAAGCCGATGATTCCATATTCTACCGCATTCTTCAGCAGATCCATTCGTCGATCCTCCGCCTCTCGCTGTTGGTTGTCTAAGGGGGCAACCCCCTGCCCTGCTCTCGGCATGGAGGCCTGAATTGAGCCTGGTTTTACGGGGGTGGGGCGTTGCCGTGTTCGGGCTTCTTCTTTTCTGACGATTCAGGTGGTTGCGGGAAGAGGACGGTATGGGTTGCCACCACTCGAAGCGCAATCGCCGTACCGACTTGATAAATACTCAGAGACGATTCGCTGCTGTGGACGATCTGTCCGGAGGGAAGCTGAATCGTGTACACATTTTCGGAGCCTTTGAATTGCCGTGCCAGAATATGGGCATCTGCGCCCTTTGTCGGAACGATATGAATATCGTCGGGGCGAATCATCACGACCACGCTGGTTCCGGTCGCGAGATGCTGCGTGTTAGGGAAGTCTCCGATTTCGGTGGTCACCACATCATTGGCCACGATCCCCGGGATAAAGTCTGCCTGTCCGACGAAGTCGGCCACAAAGGGAGTCGTGGGGACGTGGTAAATCGCTTCAGGCGTATCAAATTGCTCCAGCCGTCCCCGGTTTAGCACCGCGACGCGGTCGGCCATGGAAAACGCTTCGTCGTGGTCGTGAGTGACAAGGATGGCCGTGGTCTTGGTCTGTCGCAGCAGGGCGTGGAGATCTTGTCGCATGCGGCTGGCCATGTCGGGATCGAGATTGCTGAACGGTTCGTCGAGCAGCAACAACACCGGACGCAGGGCGAGGGCGCGGGCGAGCGCGACGCGTTGCTGTTGCCCCCCTGAGAGCTCATGCGGATACCGCTGTTCCAGGCCGCGCAAGCCGGTGAGGGTGAGGAGGTCATCGACGATGGCCTTCTGCTGTGGGCGGGAGAGGTGGTTGAGACCGAAGGCGATATTCTTCTCCACGCGCAGATGAGGAAACAGTGCGTATTCTTGGAAGACCATCCCGATGTGCCGCTGTTCAGTCGGCACCATCACGTCTCGCGATGACACGAGCCGGCCGGACAGAGAAATGCTCCCGCCGGTCACCCGCTCAAACCCTGCAATCGCGCGGAGAATGGTGGTCTTGCCGCATCCGGATGGCCCCAGGAGGCAGAGAATTTCGCCCTGGTGGACCGTGAGCGTGATCTGTTCGACAGCCGGACGATCAGGCTCGTAGGCGCAGGAGATCCCGCGAAGTTCAAGGACGGGAGACTGCCCGGCGGCGAGATCCATGGCGTCCGGCATCGTGGACGCACCTTGTGCCTGGTGCTCGCCGATATCTGAGTTGTTCACGGGGTTCAAGTAACGACCTCTTGGTCACGTCCACGCCAATCTTTGGATACCAGTAGCAGCAGGGCCGGCAGGCTCAGGAGCACGATCAACAATGCGGCGGGCGCCGCCAGCTGATAATACTCCTCGCTGGCTTCGAGCCATACACGAATCGCCAGTGTATCAAATCCTACCGGCCGCAGCAGCAATGTGGCCGGAAGTTCCTTCATGGTCTGGAGGAACATCAGGACCCAGGCCGCAATAAAACCGTTACGAATGAGCGGAAGGGTCACGCGCCGGAGGGTCCGGCGGGTCGTACAGCCCAGAGTGCGTGCCACCTCTTCCACATTGGGGGTGACTTGTTGGAGAGCCGGCTCCATCGACTGCAGGCCGACCGGGAGAAAATGCAGGATGTAAGCAACGAGCAACACCGCGACGGTACCGTACAAGACCGGCACGAAGTGCGTAAAGAGCACAAGGACCGCGAGGGCGGCGACAGGACCGGGCAAGGCATAGCCGGCATAGGCGGCTTGGAGGCAGGCAAGATTGAGTCGCGAAGGACGGCGGCTGGCGAGGTAGGCCAGCGGAAGTCCGATGATCACGGCCCCACAGGCTGCCAGTGCCGACAGGAAGCTGCTGTTCCAGATGAAGCCGAAAAAGCGCGCATCCAGGGCGCCCTGTGCAATCGCTTCGATACTCCACTGGATCAACATGACAGCCGGAATCCCGAATGCGGCTCCGAACACCAGTACGACGTACCCGGTGATGAGTGCCGTTCCAGCGGGGCCGGCGTGGTGCCGGGTCGCCTGTCGATAGCGGCCGGATGTTTGGTAGAAGCGACTCCGCTGGCGAAACCATCGTTCCGTGACCAGGAAGATGATTGCCATCACGACGAGGAGCAGGCTGAGAATGCTGGCGGACGTATGGTCGTAGCGGCTGGTCATCTGTTGATAGACCGCATACGTGAGTGTCTGGTAGCGGAGCAGAGAGACCGCCCCGAAGTCCGAGATCACATACAAAATCACGAGCGCTAGTCCTGCGGCAATGGCGGGGCGGATGAGCGGGAGCGTGACGCGCCAGAGTGTGCTCCAAGGAGAAACGCCGCAGACGCGTGCCACTTCCTCGAAGGAGATATTCAGATTCAGCAGTGCTCCTCGGACCAGCAGGTACACAAACGGAAACGTGTCGAGGGCCATGATCAGTGTGACGCCGACAAAGCTTTGAGGGGAGAGCAGTCGCGCGTCGGACCCCATGAGCGTCTGCCATCCTTGTTCCACCGGGCCGCCCATTCCCAGCAGATGGGCATACACATAGGCCAGCACATAGGTCGGCATGGCGAGGGGCAAGGCGAGTGCCCATTCCCAGACCCGGCGACCAGGAAATTCGTACCGAACGGTGATCCAGGCGAGGGAGACGCCCAGCAGCAGTGTGGTCAAAGCGACGCCGGTGGCCAGCGAGAGGGTGTTCCAGAGAAGTTCGGGAATGCGCGTCGACCAGAGCCGGCTCCACACGGTCGGTGCGGCGGTGAGCGCCACATAGATGATGTAGCAGGTGGGGAGCACCAGAAATGCGGCAGTGATCAGGCTGATCCATTGCAGCGAAGAGGGGGCGTGAGCTCTTGTGGCGGTAAGCATGCGCGGCTACACAAGGGCTTAGCGAAGGCCGACCTGTTCGATCAGCGTGAGGGTGGCCTCGCGTAATTCGGCCAGTCGAGCCAGGGGGACTTGCGCCGCACGGAACGTGCGCCGGTCGATGAGTGTCGGATCGGCTTTCACGTCCGGATGGAGAGGGTATTCCTTGTCCAGATCCGCGAACATTTTTTGCCCGGCCTGGGCAACCAGGAATTCGATCAGGAGTTTGGCACTTTCAACGTGTTTGGACGCGCGGGTGACCCCGATTCCGGTCACGTTCATGATGGCGCCCATGCCGCCTTCCTGCTGATCGGTCATGACCGCGGCGATCGGAGCGGTGGGCTGCGTGGCAAGGTGCCGATAGATATAGTAGTGGTTCACAATGCCTGCCGCGACCTGCCCCTTCGCGACGGCGTCCACAATCTGCGAACTCTTTTGGTATACCTGCGTGCCCGCATTGGCCTTGAGTCCTTGCAGAAACTGCTTCGTCCGTTCGTCTCCGAAGGTGGCTTTGATTACTGAAACGCCGGCCTGAAGATATTCACTGCCGGAATTGGGAACGGCGATTTTGTCTTTCCATTGCGGCTGGGCGAGGTCGAACAGTGATTTGATCTGATCGGGTTTGACGAGATTGGTGTTGTAGACGACGATCCAGAAGCGGCCTGAGAGTCCGATCCAGCTGTTGTCGGCCGCGCGGAATTGCGACGGGATGGCTCGTTCAACTTCGCGCATATTCATGGGCCGGAGGAGTTTGAGTTCCCGGGCATGCTCGAGGCTCCCGGCATCGTTCGTCAGGAAGACGTCGGCCGGGGTATGGTCGCCTTCGGCTTGTAACCGGTTGACCAACTCGGTGGTGCCCGACGACAGCAATTCGATTTGGATGCCACTCTTGGCCTGAAATTCATCCAGCACCGGCTTAATGAGCCGTTCTGCGCGACCCGAATAGACGACAAGTTTCTCGGCGGCCTCCGCGGTTCCAATGGCCCACTGCGAAAGCGTCAGCGCTCCGAGGAGTAGCGTCAGCGCCAAAAATGTGCGACAGGATGAAGTCATGCGGCGTGCCTCCAGAGTGGGGACAGCCTGTAATGGCCATCCTAGTTGAAATTGATAAACCGTCTCAAGATAGTACTGGATGCGGAAGCGATTCGTCAATGGCGGCAGCGCGCACAGAGGCCGTACAGCTCCAGCCGGTGGGTTTGGATCACAAAGCCGTTCTTGGTCGCGACCTCTTCCTGTAGCCGTTCAATCTCGCAATTCTCGAACTCTACAATAGTCCCACAGCCGGTGCAGATGAGATGGTCGTGATGGCCCTTATGCGAGATATTGTCGTATTGCGTCTGGGTGCCGAAGTGGCGGGCTTGGGCGATGCCTGCTTCGCAGAAGAGATTCAGCGTGCGGTAAATCGTGGCGAGTCCGAGGTGGGGATCTTTCTTCGCCAGCTGATGATACATCGTCTCTGCCGTGACGTGTTCTTGTCGCAGGAACGCCGTCAGGATGAGTTCGCGTTGACGAGTCAGCTTCAACTGATGCTTGGCCAGGTGCTGGCGAAGCACGTCCATTTCTTTGAGAGTCTTGCTCATGGCGCGTGAACCGGCATGAAAGACGCCCATTAAAGACGAAAGTGCCTCGGCGGGTCAAGAGGGGATCCGGCCGGTACGATCATCAATTGACGAACCGAAACCTGCCTGTTTATAGTCCTGCCGGTTATGGACGATTCAGAGGAGATTCAATAGGTGCGCAAATCTCACGAAATGACGATCGATCGAGTGCTACTGCTGTATGCCTTATCGCTGGCCGAGCCCTATGGCTTGTTGAGTGACGTCAAGCTGCAGCAGCTCTGTTTTCTGTGCGAACTGCAGATGTTTGGAAAGGGGATGAAGGGGTTTCATTTCGAGTTCGTCCGGTTTGCCTATGGCGCCTTCAGCCGCGATCTGGACAATGACTTGACGTCCCTTCGACGCAAGGAACGGGTCGAGAACTTCAGCCCGTCGGACCAGGTTCGCGACGAGGTCCTTCCTCTGCTGATGAACGGCATCGAGGGAAACGAAACCAATGAAAAAATTCGTGACCTGATGCAGGCGGTGATCACCACCTACGGGCCGCAGGATGTCACTGCCATTACGCAGTCCGTCGAAACAGTCGAACTCAGCACCCCGCAGCAACCCGATTTCAAGATTCCCATCCGCGATATCGTGTTCCACACCACGCTGCTGGTTCCTGCCCGCATTGAAACGTCGGCAGAGTTTCTTCTGCCTCCAAGCCGGTTGGCGAAGCTCAATACGGCCATGGGATATTGAACCGGAAGCCCTCGGCCGCCGGGTCGTCGGCGCTGACATTGTGCGGCACCGGTGGGATGGTGGGGTGGCGGGAGACCGACGAAAACCGGTCGATCTAGGGCCGTTTCGGAAGGGCGAGTGCCGACTGGATCGTATGGAGCAGGGTACCGGTCTCAATCGGTTCCAGCAAACAATACTCGATCTGGAGTTCGTGGACGACGCGCTGAAATTTCTCGCCTTCCAAGGCGGGATCGTGCAGCGCAGCTGTAACGATCAAGCGAGCGCTGGGGAAGGTGTTGCGAAGTTCCATCAAGTCTTCCGGTCCTTGATCGTCGTCCGCGACGAATCGACTGATCACCAGGTCGAGCTTGGACGATGTGGACTGAGCGCAGGCGGTCTGCAGGGTCGCGCTGTGTTGAACAAAATGTTCCATGCCCGGTAAGGCCAGCTTCATAAGCCGCTTCAGATTCGCGTCGGCATTGATGATCAGAATATTGGCCATAGTCCTCCGATGAGAGGGTGCAGGGTGTACTGACCGGCGGCCGTGGGAGTCTGTGTAGACCGATCACAGGTGCCCGTCCGTTTGGAGCATAGTGCTGGAGCGGGTCGATCAACTCGATCATCATTCAGTGTCAGACCAACTGCTGGTCCAGGGCGTAGCGGATCAATTCTGCCGTGGTTCTCATGCCTAATTTGATCAAGAGCCGGGAACGGTAGGTGCTCACCGTTTTGATGCTCAAATTGAGATGCTCCGCGATTTCCGTCAGGCGCCGTCCCTGTGCGATCCACTGCAGTACTTCGATCTCGCGATCCGAGAGGGTTGCCGGGAGGGTGTCGGTGGAGGGACCATTCCGGTGCGGTCCCTCGTCCAGGCTGTGTTCGGTTTCGGGAGACGGCAGGTAGTGTCCACCCTGAAGAATGCGTGAGACCGCCAGTCGAAGCTCCTGTGGGCCCCGCTCTTTTGTCAGGTATCCGATTGCGCCGGCTCGAATCGCACGAGCCGAGTAATGTTCTTCGGCATAAATGCTGACCACCAGGACGGGCAGGGCCGGCCGCAACGATTTGAGAATTCGCAGGACTTCGAGACCCGGCATATCGGGGAGATTCAAGTCCAGAATGACTAAATCCCAGGTGCCTGCGCGAATGTGATCGATTGCGTGCCGGGCAGAGGTTGTTTCGACAATGTCGGGCGTCAATCCGTCCTCAACGAGGAAGTCCCGCAGGAACTCTCGCAGACCGCGACGGAGTAAGGCGTGGTCATCCGCGAGCAGAATCCGGACATCGGCCTTCGCCGGGGGTAGGTCTTGGCATGCACCCACGGTCAGCGTTCCGCTCATGGAGCACCCCGGAACACAACTCGGTGCGTTCCCGGCCGAGCAGGGGAAATGGGCCGATCCGCCCTCGAGTCGGCGTCGTCATGGGGGGCCGTCAATGTCTGGGTCGTACGCGGAGAGAACACTCGATGGGCTCCTGTATGTCGTCTAGTCGTGGCGGCCACTGATTCGGACATCGACGCTCAAGACCTCGTATTGCCGGATCCCATTCGGGCCGGCGGAAACCTTCGAGGACTTGTCTTTCGATTCCTAATCCCACGTGCTCAGCCGATTCATCCCCTGGAGCAGGGTAACAAACTAAGAGGAATTCCTAATTCATGTGGGTTGGAGAACTACCATGAACGACGATTGGTCGAGTAGAGCTAAAGGGCCCTGTTGTGGCCCTAGAGCGATACCTAAACGGTCGCCATCATTGATTGAGTTGATTGAAAGGAAGGCTTCAGAGTGAGAGGCTGGAGGGCAGTGGATTCATGGAGTGTGGCGAGAGTCCGTCCCCTAGATCAAAGGCGGTATAATTCCCCGTATTTCGTTTCGAGGTAACGGAGAAACGGCTCGGGGTTCACTCCGCTACCCGTTACCCGTCGGGCCAGATGGTCGGGTGTGAACATCCGTCCCCAGCGGTGGATTTTTTGCTCGAGCCATCGCCGAAGCGGCATGAGGTGACCTGCCCTCATCTCCTCCTCCATCTGCGGGAGTTCGAGTGCGGCTTGTTCGAAGAATTGTACCGAATACAGGTTGCCCAAGGTGTACGTCGGGAAATATCCGAAGGCACCCATCGACCAATGCACATCCTGCAGAACCCCCTCGGCATCCCGTTCCGGCACAATACCCAAATACGACTGCATTTTCTCGTTCCAGAGGCCGGGCAGCTCATCCGGTTCTGCTCGTCCCTCAATAAGAGCCTGCTCGATTTCGACGCGTACCATGATGTGCAAGTTATAGGTCAATTCGTCGGCTTCGACGCGGATCAGCGAGGGCGTGGCCCGGTTGATGGCCGCATAGAACCGGTCGAGAGGCACGTCGGCCAACTGTTGCGGGAACGTCTGCTGCAGCAGCGGGTAGAAACAGTGCCAGAACGCACGGGACCGGCCGACACAATTTTCCCACAGGCGGGACTGGCTTTCGTGAAAGCCGAGTGACACGGATTCGCCGAGGGGGGAGCCATAATAGCGAGGATCCAAGCCTTGATCGTACAGGCCATGGCCCCCTTCATGGATGCAACTAAACAGGCACGACGGCAGATCTTTCTCGAAGACTCGTGTCGTTACCCGGACATCGGTCGGATGAAAAGAGGTCGTGAAGGGATGGGCGGAGAGATCGAGGCGCCCGCGCTCGAAGTCGTAGCCCATGGCGGTCAGCACAAGCCGACCGAATTCCACCTGTTTGGATGGGTCGAAGCTCTGGTGCAGGCAACGGTCGTCGATGATGACGGTACTGCCCTGAACGCGCCGTAAGAGGGGGACAAGGCGTTCCCGCAATTGTGTGAACAACGGCGCGAGTTGGGCGATGGTGGACCCCGGCTCATACGTATCCAAGAGCGCATCGTAGGGCGAGTTCCGATACCCCAGGTACTGAGCCTCATCACGTTTGAGGCCGAGGATGGTCTTCAGTGAAGGAAGAAATTTTGAGAACCGGCTTTCTTCCCGTGCCGTCACCCAGGCCTGCTGCGCCAGGGAACACTCGCGGCTGAGGCGGATCACAAAGTCGGATGGAAGTTTCTTGGCGCGGCTGAAATCGCGCCAGGTTTCACGCAGCAGCGACCGGGAAGGTTCATCCCAACTATCCGCGGCCTGTCCGGTCGCGGGGTCGATCCATTCGGTGAGTAGCGTTTCGAGCTCAGCGGACACGAGTTTTTGATGGGCCAGGCCTTCGAGCGTCGCGATCTGCTCTGCCCGTGCCGCCCCGCCGCCGGCGGGCATATACGTCTCCTGGTCCCACGAGAGAACAGCGGCCGCGCTCTGGATGCGCCGGATTTCCAACAACCGTGTCGTCAGCGGTTCCAATGTCGTCAGTGTCTTCACCATCAGGCTCCTTCTCCGGGCACGTCCATGGTATGATCCCGCGGCCGGTGCGAATTGTCGCACAACTCTCTGCCGGAGTGAAACCAATGACCGATCTCGTGTTGCCGAAAATTGATGCCTACGCGGCGGCCTATTCATTGCCCGAAACTCCCGTCCGCCGCGCGCTTCGCGAGGAGACCGAACGGACGATGGAGTTTGCGCGTATGCTGGTGGGGCCCCTCGAAGGGGCGTTCTTGCATATGATGACCCGCCTGGTGCAGGCCACGCGAGTGCTGGAAATCGGCATGTTCACGGGCTATAGCGCACTGTGTTTTGCCGAGGCGTTGCCGGAGCAAGGGCGGGTCACGACGTGTGAAATCGATGACGAATCCGCGGCGGTTGCCCGGCGATTTTTTGCGCAATCCCCCCATGGTCGCAAGATCGAAATTCGCATGGGGCCGGCTTTGGAGACGATGGCGGGACTCACGGCTCCATTCGATCTGATCTTCATCGACGCCGACAAGCAGAACTACGTGAATTACTACCGCCGTGCGATGGAGTTGCTGTCTCCGCGTGGGGTCATTCTCATCGACAATGTCCTGTGGGACGGCGAGGTGCTACTGGAGCCGCCTCCGGACGAGCGTACGGCGGCCATTCAGGAACTCAACCGGGTCGTCAGGACAGACCGGCGGGTGTCCGCTGTATTGGCGACCATCCGGGACGGTATTTGGATCATCACTCCAACACCATCTGCCTAGCATCCGGTGCTCGCGGCCCGTGGCAATCCACGTGTGTCGTCGATTGAGGAATGGCGTCCATGCAGAAACCATCGGTATTCGCCGCCTATGCCGCGTTGACCACCTCGGCGCTGGTCTGGGGCGGGTCCATTGTGGGACAGAAGCTGGCGCTTGGCGCGTTTTCGGCAGTGGAAACGTCTCTGCTGCGCGGCTTCGGCGCGCTGGTGATCCTGATTCCTCTGTGGTGGTGGAGCGAACGCGGTCGTACGACATGGACTGCTCGCGATCTCAGGCTGTTGTCGCTGCTGGGGCTCGGGGTGTTGGGCAATCATCTTCTGACCCTCTTCGGCCTACGGTATATCGGCGCAGCGACCGCCGGCGTCATTATCGGCGCCAGCCCGGCCATTACGGCGTTGCTGTCGTCTCTGCTCGTGCGAGACATTCCATTCAACACGGTGGCGGCCGGTTGTGCGGTCTCCTTTGCCGGAGTCGCACTCGTGTCCGGTGTCGGAGGGGAGGCGCCGAGCGGGGACAATCCCTGGCTGGGCGGCACATTGGTGTTGTTGGGATTGGTCAGTTGGGCGTTGTATTCCATCGGTGGTCGCCAGGTGA
>JACOEM010000012.1 GCA_024998565.1 Nitrospira sp. | reverse complement strand
GCGATGCCGCGTTGACAGTCCTCCTGTGCTCGGTTATGGTCCAGCGCGTGAACGCGAGTCCTTCACCTCACCGCTCAACACCCGCGTGGTCCTGGAGCGCGGTGGCCGACCTGATCCGGCTACGGAATCAGTCCGGCACCTGGCTCTTACTGTTGCCCAGCCTCTGGTCGTTAGTCCTCGCAAATGATGGCCGACCACCGATATGGCTGCTGTCCGTCTTTACTCTGGGAGCCTTCGTGATGCGTAGTCTCGGCGTGGTCTTCAACGACCTGGCCGACCGCAATTTCGACAAGCATGTCGCACGCACCCGCACTCGGCCGCTCGCCGATGGTCGCCTTGCGCCAAGACAGGCACTGGTTGTCGCACTGGGCCTGGCACTGATCGCGGCCGCGCTGGTGATCACGCTCAATCCCATCACGATGCTCTTGAGTCCTATCGCCCTCCTGCTGGCGGCGATCTACCCCTTCAGCAAACGATGGATTCAGATTCCGCAAGGGGTGCTGGGCATTGCCTTCGGTTGGGGAGCCGTAATGGCGTGGGCTGCCTCACGCGGCTCGATCGACGCGCCGGCATGGTGGCTCTTTGCCGCGACGACCTGCTGGGCCATCGCGTACGATACGATCTATGCGCTCCAAGACCGCGCGGATGACCGCCGCATCGGCGTGAAGTCATCCGCGCTTCTCTTCGGAGAGGCCGTCCCGGTAGCCGTCGGGCTGTTCCTTGTGGGAATGGTCGTGTGTCTGGTGGCGGCCGGGCGGTTGTCCGGCCTCGGGATGGGATACTATCTTATGCTGGCCATGCCGACCGGAGTCTTCCTGTGGCAAGTGCGACGATTACAAGCGCCCGTCAGTCCGCAGATCGCTTTCGCCATGTTTAAACAGCATGTCTATTCAGGCGTAGCAATCCTCGTCGGTATCTGGATCGGGACCCTGAGTCACACTCCCTAGTCGGCTATTCGCCCACTTTTCCGAGTGGCTGATCGGGCTTCGGAGCGCGGAGTGTTTTCAAATAGAGCGCCACAGCCTTCGCATCCGCATCATTCAATCCCAAGCTCGGCATGCGCGTATCAGGCTTCATGGCTTGCGGGTTGCGCAGCCACCGGTAGACCCAGGTTGGATTCAAACGGTATCCGGCACGATCCAACGCAGGACCAACTTTTCCACCCTCGTCGCCGATCTTGTGGCATCCGTTACAGCCATACTTGGTCACATAAATCTGCTTGCCGACTTCCACCAGTTTCGCGGCCGCATCCGGCTTCATGTTGAGGTCTGGACGGGCAATATTGACGCCCTTTCCCGGCCGGGTGGTGAAATTCGCCACGGCTGCCGTCGCTAGGTCCAGTTCCTTTTTGGCCTGGCCCATCGCCTGCATTTCTTTGGCATAGGCGTTGTCGTCGACTTCCACGCCCTTCTTGTCGGCCTCGTCACTGGCTTTCTTCTCGGCTTCCTGTTCTAAACGCTCCGCCTCTTTATACTTTTGGTCAGCGGCCTGCAGGGCGTCTTGGAGCTCCTTCTTCCGACCCTCGACGTTAAATTCCAATTTCTTGCCATGCAAGGAGCGCACATAGCCGACGATGCCCCAGATTTCTTCCTCTGACAGCGTGTACTTGAAGGTCGGCATAGTCGGCACGGCAAACTCATCGTCACCGATCTTGTCGCCGTTCGGGCTCGTATCCTTCATATCGCGCGAGATCGTGGCGAAGATATCTTCGTCTTTGAATGTGCCCATTTCAGATTTATTGGACAAATCCTTCGGTTTCGGGTCGGTCATTGAGGACCAATTGAAGCCCTCATTCTGTCTTCCATTCTCACCGTGGCAGTGCATGCAATAGTGCGCGTAGAGCTTCTTGCCCTTCGCGGATTGTTCGTTTTGAAACATCGAACAACCCCCGGATCCAATGAGGCCCGAGAGTCCGACGACCACTGCGACCGTTCCAACTACGCGTATTCTTCGCCACGCCCTCATGCTCACGACCCTTTCTTTAAACGTCTCACGAGGACCAACTCAAAGCCCAACGCTAAGGCCACCGCGAGTAATGCATACATGTACGGCGAATAGTCCGGCGGCGCATCGGCCCGGAAGTACCACCAGGATGAAATGGCCTTTTCAGACCCCTTTTCCTTCGGCTGCCCGGTCTCCATCTTCTTACCGTCCCAGACGGCAAACGCGATGCTGGCGAACTGCCCGGGTTGGAATTGCGTATCCTCAGCCACATGCTCGGTGCTTAAGGCACGAGAGAAGACTACTTTCCAGACCCCGCCCTGGTAGACGCCTTTGGCTTTGACATCCTGATGTCCGTGCGGTTTCAACGTGCCGAAACCTTTGGCTCCCAGGTCTGCGCCCTTACCGTCCTTGTTCTTCCAATACCAGATATTGACCGGGCCACCCTCTACCTGGGCCATCGGCTGGCCGTGGGCGAAATGGGCCTTGGTATCGCCGACCATGAATTCCAGCGCTGCCGCATCATCAGGATCTTCAGATGGATCGCTATACTCCAGCATGATAGCCACGGTGGTACCGTCATGAAGTCCGCGAACCTTGACGCTCTTAGCCGTGACATCGGTAATACGGACCGGCCAATGCACCTGAGGAGACATCGGGAATTCCGACACCGCCGCGGTCGCCCAGGCCGCTGCCGTCGGATCATCTGCCGGAAGGGATCCTTTCACGAGCGCGGCGCGCACCGACACGCTCTGCTGGCTATAGGCCGGCTGCACTTCGGCGGCCACGCACAGCCCCACAAGGCCGACGGCCCCAACCCACCAACTCGTTCCTGGTCTCCTCACTCGTGCCATACGCTCCCCTTAATTGCTCAGCAGTCCCTGATCGGAGAAATTACTCGGACTCATCCCACGTTCTTGGTTTCTGTCCGGCTCCATCGTACTCGCCCATAATGACTTTCCAAATATCCTCGTCGGACATCTCCAGTTCCCATCTCGGCATGGCCGTCTTCCATGGCATCCCTTCGACAGGAAGGCCTACGCCTCCCTTCTTGATCCGCCAGAAGAGATAGCTTTCCTGCAGCATGGCGATCGTCGTCGGATCTTTAAAGTTGGCCGGCGGCGGTGTGAAGCCCGGCGCAGCGAAGCCCTTCCCATCGAAATTCCCGTGGCAGGGAGCACAACGCGAGGCGTACAGGCCTTTGCCGTACATAATATTCTCGGGGGTCTTCGGAACCGGATTCGAAAGCCCCGTGTATTCTCCCGGAGGAGCGGGATGAATCGTGCGATTTTCACCCGGTGGTGCATCACTGGAGGCCGTGCTACCGTAAGTCTGCCATCCCACCAACAAGGGGAACAACGCCAGCACGAGA
This sequence comes from Nitrospira sp., assembly GCA_024998565.1. Taxonomy (NCBI): domain Bacteria; kingdom Pseudomonadati; phylum Nitrospirota; class Nitrospiria; order Nitrospirales; family Nitrospiraceae; genus Nitrospira; species Nitrospira sp. The sequence continues at coordinate 133,185 of JACOEM010000012.1, read as the reverse complement.
TACCGCGCACTGCTCAGCGCCCCTCCGCCTTCTCCGGTGAGGAAACGCAGGATCGGACCGAAAAATGCGTCTTTCGAGGCGCCGCTCAGAGTCGCAAAAATGACAATGCCGGCGGTCGTCAGCATCAGGTATAGGAAGATCAAGCTCGAAGGCAGCGGCGCGGAATGCGGCAAATTCGGGACAATGAACTTTAAGAACAGATAAATGCAGACCGTCAGGATTACCGGTCGAACGAGTACGCCTCCCATAACCACCCTCCTCTACTTCACCGCCAACTATCGAGCCTGTGCCATTGCGAGCGCCCCGGCATCAGCCGCTTTGACCGGCGCCGGAGTGGGCCGCGGCAAATCTAATTCCGCCGGACTCACACTGATGGGCTCTCCGCTCATCTGCTGCAGGAACGCGATGACAGATAGAATTTCGTTCTTCGACAGACCGATCGGATTCTTGTTGATATACGGCATCCGGGCCGGATACTCCTTCGGAACGCCCTCGTGTCGGTAGTCCAGGTAGAGATAGGCTTGCGGTTCCGTCAAACTCTCAAAAATGAACTCGCGGGAGAGCTTGGCCCCGATGCCCTTCAGATCCGGACAGCGTGCCGATTCGCTCGGGCCGATTGAATGGCAGAGCGCACACTGGCCCTTGCTGAAGAAAATCTTCTGCCCGATCGTCGCCATGTCCGTCGGCGTCTTGATATCGGCGATGTTGATGCTTTCTTCAGCAGGCGGCAATGAGGCCATCTGGGGAACGGCCAGTGCGACCAATGAAAACAGTCCCAGCACGATCGCCACGAAACCAATGACCCGAATGAATTGCCCCTTGATGAACAGGAGGATCACTGTTCCGAGTCCGATGACACAGAGACCGATTAACTGCAGTTTGACTACTTCACTCATAAGTCCTCAACAAAGGATAATGATCACGACCCACCCCTGGTAACCAGGGGAAGATCATCTTCCCGATCAGACCGGACGTTTTTCCTCAGAAGCCTCGGCCTCAGGCCCATCCAGCGCCGGCGACCCGCCGGCCATCGCGGGAATGGCTCCCGGCTCTACCGACCCCTTGGTGCTGGCGGCGGCCTTGGCCTTGTCTCCCATCGTGGCCACCCAGAAGATAAACGCGACCAACATGCAGAACAGGAACGTATTCAGCGCCATCAATGCGGCCGCATACCCGAGGGCCGGCGAGAAAGCATACTGTGACGAGTCGCGCATAACGCCGTACACATGCCAGTGAACGCGTGAAGAAGAACGCGCGTAGCCCATCAGCGTCATGAGCAGAATAACCATGACCGCATTGAGCACCAACGCATAGCCGGCCCGAGGCGGCATTTTCCCCCAGACCATTTCCGTGGTGGTCTTCGCGCTCTTCAGCAGGAGAGCGGTCAGCGGCGTAATCGTCAGCATGACGAAAATTACGATCCCGACCTGGGATGTCGAGAAGTAGTTGATGCGAATGATCGCCGGAACGAAGTATCCCCAGACGCCGAGTACGATCACGGCGATACCGGCCAGTCCGAGCACTCCGCCCATAAGGGCTTTGGCAGCCCTGGCCCATCCGGCCGTATCTTCTTTACCCGCACGCCAATACATGATGAAACTCATGAACGTCACGAGCACCATCAGATTGGACACGGTCATTTTGGCCGACATGACACCGAAGACTCCCAGTAACGGGTGGTGTGTGCCTCCCATTTTCTGGGCCTCTTCGAGGCTGGCGACGAGTGAGTGCGGCGTCATCCAAACACCCAGGCATAGAAGGAGAATAATCAACATCGCCATAATCGGTTTGCGATATTGAGTTTCGGACCCAGGAATTCGATGGGTGATACCGAGCCAGAAGTAGTAATTGGAGCCCAGAAAGAGCACGCCGATCAACATCGCCTGCAGAATGAACAACCAAGAGAGGAATCCGCCCATGAGCGTGATACCCATCTGCTGGTTGTACTGATAAATTTCCCGCATCAGCCAGTACCCGGCGAACGGAAGAGGCAACAGACCGAACACGCCGATAAAGTTTCCGACGTAGCCCATCCAATCGTAGTGATACCGCTCTTCCTGGCTTTTGGCGGACAGATACCGGATGCCGGCGTAAGCGCCGCAAATATAACCACCGAGCACCACGTTGGCGATCAAGCGGTGAATGTTGACCGGCCACCAGGTCGGATTCCAGGTCGCAGCCCAGGCCCGTGCGAAGTCGCTGCCCTCAGAAATCACCACCGGACTGGACTGGAACGTCGCCCACGAGTTGGGCACGATCATGATGAAGAACGCGAAGACATTGAGGAGGAATCCCAGGAAAATGTGAAACTTCTTCCCGCTGCCCTCGGCCATGGCGTCCCACCCGTACCAGTAGAGGTACAGCGTGGCTGTCTCGACAAGGAAGAGACAGCAGTAAACGAGAAAAGACGGGAAAAAGATATCCGTGAGATAGGCCATCAGCTTCGGATAGAAACCGATGAGCAGGAACAACAGAATACCGCCGAACAGGGCCGTCGTGGCGTAAGAAGACGTCAGAAGCTTGGTGAACTCTTTTGCCAGCTTGTCGTAGCGCTTATCTCCTGATTTCCAGCCGACGATTTCGCACAGCCACGCAAAGATCGGCACGCCAAGCACGAAGCCGGCGAGCAGCAAATGGAGCTGGGCGATGATCCAGACAAGGTTTCGACTGCCGATATACGGGATGTCTCGATAGGCGGTCGGAGCCTGCGGCGCGGCTTCCTGAGCGAGAGCCATATCCGGCAGACCCACCCATGCGAGCAGTGCAGCACATCCGGCCAAGAGGGCGGCGCGGCCTGCAATTCGGCGCCCGTTATTTGTGACGATCTGACCCTGGTTCATCATTGTTCTCACCTCGTCATTCGCCATGATGTCATTTGCCGCTTCCCGCCGGTTTCCCGGCTGTTGATTGCGTAGGCTTACCGTCACTCTTGGGAGCGCCATCCTTGACACCGGCTTTCTCCTTGCCGCCCTTCTGTTTTTCTTTTTCGTCTTCTGCGGTTCGCTGTTCGATTGCGGCAATCTTCAGCTCTGCATCTTTGAATGCCTTCTCTCCTTTTAAGAGCGACTTTTGAGCATCAAAGGGTGGAGCGACCGCCTCGGTAGCAGGCTTACAACATTCGTGCGGGTGTGGAGTGGACACCGGAAGCACGGCCCAGAATAGGATACTCAGTACTGCGCCGGCAGCCGTAAAGGCCGTCAACATCAAGCTCTGATCGGCAGGCACGCGGATCATATCCCAGCGCGAGATGAGCTCTTGGTAAGTGTCCCCCGCCGGTTGAGCCCCGGCAACACGCCCTTCAACCAGCTTTCCAAGAATCGAAAGGCCGACATAGGTCAGCGCCAGGAGAACCACCAATGACGCACTACCCCAGGCCGTAAACTCAAGACCGATTCGCTCAGCGACCGGCATGCTCTTGAGCATATCCATATCCAAAATGGACTTCGTGATTGAACGAGCGAGATCGGTCGCGCCGCCCTGTACCACCCACAAGAAGGGAAGATAGATCGCCCCGGCGACCGCGAAGCGAACCCACAGTCCGACGCCCAATGAGGCAGGGGGCTCAAGCCGCAGCCGCTCCAAAAACACGGTACGCGCAACCAGGCCCAGCGACCAAATATCGATGGGAATGCAGAGTAGGAACAATAGCGGCAGGCCTGTCCCTTCTCCAAAATGGAAGCCGACACCTAGCGAGATCACGAAGAATGCAAAGACGCTGACCGGAGTCATGAGCAGCATCAGGAAGGTAATGCCGAGTTTCGTCTCCAGATGGATCGTCCCCATCGCCATAAACAACATGGCAAACGCCATCTTGATCGGCAGGGCGGTCCAGCAGGCCGGCCAGAGAATGCTAAGCCCCAATTTAAATGACGACATCGTCTCTCGACCAGTCATGTGCCCAAGATCCTCCGCCTATTCCAGAAATTCGCGGTTGATGATTGCCGCCACGGTGAAAATCAAAATGCTCGCCATGACCACAATCCATCCGATCAAGGCGATCGGTCGTTTGAAGATATTCCGCTCCGGATCACGATCAATGAAGGGCAATGCGGCAAGCAACGCCATGAACGCACCGGGCAGAGCGATAGCACCAAGGAACTGCCCGAACTCGCCGGCAAAGACTTTGAGCCGGAGGAGCTGGAAGAGGAACAGGAAGTACCATTCCGGCTCCGGATGGTAGTCTCCTGGATCCGGCGTGGCCTCTTCCAGAAGCACAATCGGCTCCCAGAACGCGAGGCTACAGATGCACAGGAAAACCGCCACCATCCCGACAATGTCTTTCCAGATTTGACGGGGGAAGAAGTAGTCGGTCTTAGCCTTAATTTCTTCCACGCTCCCACGGAACGGTCCGGCAGGGCCGGCCTTACGGAACAGGAAGAGATGCAGTCCCGCCAGACCCATCAAGGCCGCCGGAAGAACCATGACATGGATGACAAAGAAGCGACTCAGCGTCATCTGGCCAGGGGTCGCGCCCCCCTTCAGGAAGCGAGCCATGAAATCGCCGAGAAGCGGCGTCTTGTCCATGATCTCAACGCCGACCGTCGTGGCCCAGTAAGCCCGTTGGTCCCACGGCAACAGATAGCCGGTAAATCCGAATCCCATGACAATGCCGAAGAGGGCCAAACCGACCAACCAGATGAGTTCGCGCGGTTTTTTGTAGGCGCCCCAGAGAAAGACTTGAGACATGTGGGCGAACACACACACGACCATCGCCGTTGAGCCCCAGAAGTGATAGCTCAACAGGAACCAGCCGTAATCCACTGAGTGGATGATGTACTGGGTGCTCGCATAGGCATGGTCTGCGGTCGGCACGTAGTAGAACATCAACAGAATGCCAGTGACCGCCTGCATGATGAAAATAAAGAGCAGGACGGAGCCAAATACATAGGCCCATCGCGACCCGCCAGGGACGGGCTCGTTGAGCATTTTGGCTTGCAGAGTCTTCAGCCCGACGCGCTCGTCGACAAAGGCTAAGACTTTTTCAATGGCTGAGGGCTGAGTGGTCGTCGGCTGCGTAGTCGTATCCATTTAGACAATCCGAACCTGGGCCTTCGTGCCCGCCTTGAATTCCATATCGATAATGGTAATGTCGCCCGTTGCAGTAACCTTAATGGGAAGCGGATCCAACGCGCGGGGAGCCGGCCCATCGAGGACTTTGCCGGCCGCGTCATAGATGCTCAAGTGACAGGGACAGAGGAAGACCTGCCCGAGGGTTTTGTGGGTCCGCCACTTGAACCCGCACCCCAGGTGAGGACACTTGCCGGAATACGCGATGTAGGGCACGTCTTTTTTATTGGTCCAGATAAGCTTTCCGGCCGCGTCGTGAAACTCCATGTCTTTGCCTTGATACACGGTTTCCAGGACTTTCGGAGTCGCCTTCAGAACCCAGACGTTTTTGTCGATTTCCTGTTCCGGCATGTAGGCTTCTTTAATCTTCCGCTTGTACTTGAACTGGACACCGACGTCATCCTGCTTGATCTTTCCGGAATTGCCGATCTTGAGCCACTGATTGTCGAACGGGGCATACATCGGCTTCATCAGGTACCGCAGGACTGGGAATGCGATCGGCAGACCAATCAGAAAGCCGATGGCGTGCGTGAAGTTCATAAAGAAGGTGCGACGCTTGACGCTACGCTCAAGCTCAGGGAACGGAACCAGCACTTCACCCGGGGTGACGTGGATGCGCTCTTCCAGATGAGCAATTTCCACCTCATGAGTGGTGACATACTCGTCACGCTTAAACGCCGGCAATGTCGCGTACTCGGCCGAGGTGCCGCGAAGCATCACGACCTCTTCGGTCACTCCTTGCACCTGTCCCATGGGGACCTGGCGCTCGACCGAGTCCGCCGCGCCGGCGCCGACCACGATATGGCTGATTTCGTGGGAGAGCGGGTCCATAATGACCCGGCGCACCTCCCCGACTTCACCGTCCGTACATCGAACTTTGGATTTCAGTTTCGGCTGCATGATGCTCACTTCATCTTGATCGGCTTCGGCGTATTGACCGAAGCGTTCTTGTAACCAGCCAACCAGACGGCCAAAGCTTCCACATCTTTCGGCTCCATCAGGTCCTTGTACTTGTCGGGCATTTTGCCCTTCTCGTACTCCTGCTCAAAGCCTTCCGCCTTGTAGCTCTTGGGATCGAGAATCTTCCTGGCAATTTCCGCGGCAGGCAGAAGGTTGCCGATATTGTCCAATTCGGGGCCGCGCTTTTTTCCGCCCTCACCGTTCAATTTGTGGCAGTTGTAGCATTCCTGCAGCTGCCATTGCTCCTCACCGAGCTTGGCGATATCACCACCAGAGGCGGCTGTCGTCGCCGTCGGCGCAGCCTCTCCACCGGCCTTTTGATCCGCCGGGGCCTGCGCCGCGCCCAATGCCTGCAAACGCGCGGTCAGCTCTTTGGCCTTTTCATCGAGCGCCTTGGCGCGCTGCAACAGAACCTCGACTTTGCCGGCCTCGTAATGCTCCCGTTTGGGCTTCAGAATCTTCTCGATCTTGCCCTTCTCATCTTCGGGATCGTACTGCGGCCACATCGAGGCGCCGGCGATGTACACCACGGAGAGGATGGCATAGAACACGAGCAATGCCCCGACGGCTTTCACGCCGCCAAAGGGCTTCAGTGTCGGAAAATCGAGAATCATGAAGACGATGGCACCCAGCATGGCATAACCAAAGAAGAGCGCCTGAAAGACAAAGGGGAAATCCAACGCCTTGGTGGCGCCGAACAAGATCCCGCCGATCACGACCCCCACGACCAGTTTCTTAATCACGTTTCCCATGAGTACCCTCGCTTACCGCACTTCCAGTATGGTGACCGACTACTTAGCTCCTGCCGGAACAGGGCTTCCCTCATGTGCATGACCCTTTGAATCCGAGGGGCGCAATGTCACGATGATGGCAAAGCTGACGACTGCGTAAAAAACGATGGTAATACCGGTGATCCACCAGGCCGAGTAGGAAAGCGTCGGCGTAAAGGACTCGGCGGTGAAGTCCGGCAACAGGTTATACGCATGAAAGTATTTCCGTAGCAGCGATCGCACGGCGCCCATAAGTCCCATCGTCCAAATCGCGCTGAACGCCAGGAAGACGAGGACGAATTGCGAGGCAAAATCGATCTTGCCCCAGACAATGGTCCCTTGCGAGACGGCCCGGTTATAGATGACATAGTTCACGACCGTGACGAACACCAGCGTGAAGGCGGCGGAGTTCTTCGCCGGCATGAGCGCCAGGAAATTCCAATCGGACGGCAATTCAAGTTCGGCGACCAGCTTGGCACCCGTGGGCACAAAGCCATGGGGCGTCATCCAGATGGCGTTTCCGACAACGACCATCAGGAACCCGACTTTAATGACCGTACTGGAGGAGACGGTGATCGGAATAAATCTCCCGAGGATCACCGGCGCCAGCAAAAGCGGAAGCAAAAAAGCCAACGAAGTCGGGTCCGGCACAGGATAGTCGGTCAACACCTTGGTCATTACGATGGGCAGCAAGACCATCACGATCGGCGCGATCACCGTCATTCTGACCCGCTCGACACCTTCGATCCGCTTCATACTGAGCCAGATGTAGTAGTTACTGGCCAGGAAGATGAGACCGATCATGGCGCCCTGCATCTCGAAGAACATGGAGAGCTGGTCGGCCATCATGTAGGGGCAGATGGAGGCGTCGTAGTCGCAAAGTTCATAGGCCAGCAGATAACCCATGAACGGAAGGAACAGCAAGGCACCGACGCCGATCATGTTGCCGACGAAGCCCATCCAATCGTAGTACGCCCGTTCCTCGTCCTTCTTGGCACCCATGAACATATAGGCCGCAATCAGGCCCGCCACAAATCCACCGAAGGTGACGTTCCCCACCAGACGGTGCAAGTTGAGCGGCATCCAGCTGTAATTGAACACCTTGTCCCACAGGGAGGCGGTGGCCAAAAATTCGGCCGGCGAGATACCTTCCGCCCTCACCGGCGTATTCATGAAGGACGTCGGAGCGTCGATCACGAACAGCGTGATTGAACCAATGAGATTCAACAAGACGCCCAACGCGATGTGCCGCGCCTTCTTCTCGCCCTTCCACGCATCCCAGGTATAGAAGTACATGTAGAGAACGATGGTCTCGCCGATAAACAACAGCGGGTACACCACCGCAAAAATCAGGAAGAAGTGATTGATGAGCCAGGTCGTGAACTGCGGATAGGTTGCGAGCAGCACAAAGATAAAGAGACCGCCCGTCAAGGCCGTCATGCTGTAGAGAATGACCGTGACCTTGGTGACCTCTTTCGCCAGCCGGTCATAACGAGGATCCTGCTTGCGATACCCCAGCCACTCCGAGATCACGACGAAAATCGGGGCCCCGAGGATGAACCCCGCAAAAAGAATGTGGAGCTGAGCGACGATCCATACCGCCGTTCGGTTCCCGGTATAAGGGAACTCCACGGGGGGCGCACTGGGAGCCTGGGCGTAAGCCACCCCTCCCAATATCGCCACTAGCGCGAACATAACCAACAAACAGCGCTGCCAGATTTTCATGATGTCTCGCCGCTCCTCCTCATTCCAACCGATTGACCCGTGACTCGAACCGAACCCGGCGTGAGCTACTTCACCTGATCAGCAGGTACCCAATCCTTCTTATTGGCGTCCCAACCCTTGCCCGCCAACCCGAAGGAACGCTCGAACGCCAAAATCTTCCAACGATCCTCTTCGGACAACTTGCTCTTCCAGGGCTTCATCTTGGTGTTGGGAACGCCCTCTGAGATGCGCCAGAACCAGACCGAGTCCGAATACAACTTCATGCGATCGCCATTGCGGAAATCCCGGGCACCCGCCTTGACCGGCTTACCGTCTTTGCCATGGCAGCTGGCGCAATTGACGTCAGGATTCTTGCCGCCGATGTACAGCTCCTTACCTTCTTCGATGATTTTCGGATCCGTCCACCAACCGGCAGGCATATGCTTGTCGGCATATTCGGCGGGAGCAGGCGGCGGCGGAACCACCGGACCTTCGCCTCCCCCTTCACCACCGCCACCGCAGGCGGCGACGCCAAAACCAAAACCAAGAATGCCGACCATCAGAGCCAATCTCTTCATGCCTGCCTGTTTCATAAAAAAGCTCCCGCTCCTTTCTTCATGTCGGCGCCCTCTCAAGCACCGACACCCATTTACCATCGACAGAAAAAAAAGACGCTTCCCTGCGGCGCAATGAGCAGCCACAGCAAAAGCGTCAAGACTCACAATACAACGAGGTCACGTTTGGACTTCCCCGCCTACTTCTTGCTAATCGATCCGGCGAGGAACAATGCCCCACGGACCGTGCCCTATTTCTGCCGCTTGCCCTGTCCCTTCTTTCGCCGTTGCTCTTCTCGCATCCGCTTGCGGGAGATCTTTAGCCCAATCCATCCCACAATAGCAACAGCCGCGATCCCCAGCCCGTACAACAACCACTGCGGAGGACCAAGATCGCGCTCGCACCCGCTACCGAAATCAACCCGAAGCTTACGTTCCGTCTCCAGATCGTTCGGATCGAACTGGATCTTAAAATTCTTTTGCTCCCCGCCGGCTTCAACCAACAGCGGGTCGCCAACATTATCGTTATGAAGGTGCAGGGTGACTTTATAGTACCCGTCACCATCTGTCGTCACAGTCTGACCGACCGTGATCCGCGTATCCTTGACCAACACCTCGACGTTGGCGCCTGGCCGACCGTCTTTCCCGCAGACAAACCCTTCGACGGTAAATCGATGGTCAGCGGCATGACTCGCGAACAGGACCGACGGCACAAACAGCGTCGCAATCAGGCCCCAAACGACCGCGACGCGCGAGGCGGTGTTCCTGCTGATCGCTCTCCGCCATCGCATACGTATGACCCGTGCCGGACTGGTTTTCGGCCTCACAAACATCCCGCCCAGAGCCTGATTTTGAGAGGCCCCATCGACACGGACTCGCCCCAAATTTGAGGCCGACTCTTCTAGCATAGCCCCCCCTCTTTGTCAACAAATGGATGGAGTCAAACGGAGGGAGCAACGATGAAACGAGCGGCGGAAATGGAAGACTTGCGAGGGTGAATTGCGGCTACTGGCGCGGACAAGCGCGCTGGTCACACACAACGGAAGGTCAGCGGCGAATCAGCAACGCGAATGCTCATAGATGACCGCGTGACTTGGCTTCCGCAGCAGCGCGATCAATATCCTTCCGTCGCTCCGATTCCTTTTTTGTGATCCAGGCTTCCCAGGACTTGCCGGTGGCCGTGTCCTCACCGGTGAAGGCGATCGCCACCACCTCGGAAAATGGAATCGTCAGCGTGCCACTGCTGGTCGCCGGAAAAATCTCAATGGTGGGTTGCTCACCCGTCGCGGTGCGATTGAAGAGATATCCCGTCACGTGCCCCCCCGACTTCAATTCCACGGTGATATCGCCCCGGTAGTCAAATGCCAGCTCGATCGCCTCTGCCAGTTCCGTGAGGGAGGCCGGCCGAAAGACCCGGCCTTCAAGGCTGCCGGTCTCCGGCGCATGGTACTTCGCGTCGGTCATAGGTATCTCTTATCGTCTAGAGGGTGATGCGTGAAGCGTTCGGCCGGCTCAGCGGCCGAACCGCTTCACAGCTGCAGGACTCACAATCGTCTTCGCTCCGTCTAGCGGGCATTCGGCAACAGGGTGATCTTCACGGTCTTGGCAAACCCGGAGAACGACCCGAACGTATCCTCCACCGCCGAAGCCTCGTACCCGCAATGGACCATGCAATCCGCGCACTTCTCGTTACGCCCGGTGCCATAGGAATCCCAGTTCGTCTGTTCCATCAACTCCCGGAAGCTCGACGCGTAGCCCTCCTGGAGCAAATAACAGGGGCGCTGCCAGCCGAAGACGTTGTACGTGGGGTTGCCCCAGGGCGTGCATTGATACTCGCGCTTGCCCATCAGAAACTCCAGGAACAGCGGCGACTGATTGAACTGCCACCCGCGCTTCCGGTTGCCCAGAATCTTGGAGAACAATTCCGTGGTGCGACTGCGCTTGAGAAAATGCTGTTGATCCGGGGCCTTCTGATAGCTATATCCGGGCGAGATCATCATCCCTTCGACGCCCAGCCCCATCATTTCATCAAAAAACTTCCGGACACGTTCGGGGTTCGCGTCGTCGAACAACGTCGTGTTGGTCGTGACACGATGCCCTCGCTTGAGCGCCGCCTTGATCGCCTTCACCGCCACATCGTAGACCCCGTCCCGGCAGACCGCCAGGTCGTGTTCGTCCCGCAGGCCGTCCATGTGCACGCTGAACGTCAGAAATTTCGACGGGGGATACTCATCGAGCTTCCGTTCCATCAAAATCGCATTCGTGCACAGATAGACGTATTTCTGACGTTCCACGAGCCCGCGCACGATCTCGGGCATCTCGGGATGGATCAACGGTTCACCGCCCGGAATACTGATGATGGGCGCCGCGCATTCATCGGCCGCAGCCCAACATTGCGCCGGGGTCAACCGCTTATCCAGGACATGATCCGGATATTGAATCTTGCCGCACCCCGCGCACGCGAGGTTGCAACGAAACAGGGGCTCGAGCATGAGCACGAGCGGATACCGTTTGACCCCCCGGAGTTTCTGGGTCAACACGTACTTGGTCACTGTATACATCTGGGAGACTGGAACAGCCATCCCTCTCTCCTATTCTGGTGAATGTGAATGTAACGTACGACTGAGACTGCCGGCCTTCTAGCAGACAAACCGCGCGGATTCTACCATTGTGATTGAAAAATCGTCAATTTCGGCGGGATCAACCGGGCAGACCGGCGGCTCTTCTGGCGCGCGCCTCCAGCCCGTATGCGAGAATAATCGCGATGCACGCTCCCAACAGACCGGCCACGGCGGTATTGAAGACGACCCGCGGCTTGATCTGCTTGTCGGCAGGGACAGGCGAGTCCAGCACCTGAACCGTGGGCGTATCACGAGCTTCGGTTATTTTCGCCTGCTCATATTGCGAAGTGAGCAGTGCGTACAGTGTCTCCTGTACCTTCAACTCACGGAACAATCGCCCGTATTGCAGGGCCAGATCCGGCACCCTCACCATGGCCGGATGCAGGCGGTCTCCCGGCGAGGCGCCCTTCGTGCCTTTCCCGAACTCCAGCAAGGCGAGCTGCTTCTTCAACTCCTCGATGCTGGAACGGACCCGTGAGAGATCGGGATTGTCCGGGGACAGGTAGGCACTCATCACCTGCAGTTGTACCTCATAGCCGGTGATCTGCCCCTGGATCATGGCCGCAGCCTCGATCATGGCCTTGGACTGCGCCTCGACGGCCACCGCTTTATTATTTCGCTGAAAGTCCCGTAAGGCCTCTTCGGTTTTCACCAGTCCCGTTTGCGTCTCCGCAAGACGCCGCTCGATGAACGCGCGATTATAACTGGCCTTGCTGACATTCAAGGTGCGGTTCAGGCGGTCCAGACTGCTCACGAAAAAGGCTGCGATATCGGCAGCCCGCTGAGGATCCGAATCTTCCACCGTCACCTTGATGACTTTTTCTTTCGAGACGCTGACCCGAACCCGCTCTGCCAGTTCGAGGCGGGTATCGTGCATCGTCCGCTCGTTGTACACCGCCATCAGGCCGAACTTGGCAATCGCCTCGTCAGCCATCACCCGCGACTTGAGGATGGCCACAAAGACGTCGGTAGGCGTCGTCGGCATGCTGGGCATCCCCATCCCGAGATTCTGCGCCATCCCGCCGGCACCGGTGGTCGCCAACAGCGCCGCCAGACTCCCGCCTTCTTTCGAATCCAGCTGCGGCAGCAGGGTCGCGGTCGATTCATACGCTTTGGGAAGGAGGAGGGCACTGACGGCGAAGGCGCCCAGCAGCGAGACCATTAGGACCGTCGCCACCAGCCCCCGGCGCCGCGAGACCACCGACAAGAGATCCTGCGGCACCATCCCTTCGCGGCTCGTCAGGTTCGCCCCGTGACCGCGCGAAGGAGTCATGACCACCTGAGGAGTATCCAATACCCGACTCATGATGTGCTCACGTCCCGCTCATCGACCGACAACCGCGATACCGGCGGCCGTCAGAGCCACGCTGCCGATAATACTGGCCACGGTCTGCCACAGGGCCAGTTGTGGTGTCCGGGCCTCGATCTTTTGAGGCACCACGATCGTATCTCCGGACCGCAATTCCTTCACGGCCAGGTAGGCGGAGTCGGTGGTTCCGTTGGCCCGCATGACATACATCTCTTTCTTATTCGCATCCTCGGTCAGTCCCCCGGCCTGACGCAGGTAGTCTTCCAATCCCAGGCTCGGCCGATAGACCACCGTACTGGGATTCTTCACCGACCCGATGATACTGACCGTTTGCGACGGAGTCGGCATCAAAATCCGATCCCGCGCTTCCAGGATGATATCGTCTTCAGTGCCTTCGAGTTGCTCGATGGAGTCCATTCGAATGACCACACGCCCCAATTCCAGGCGGGAGGTGATGGCCTCCAGTTGCTGGAGCCGCAATGACAACACCTGTTGCTCGGCCAATCCTCCGCCAGTGGATAACACCGCGGCCGTGCTCAGTCCGGAGGCGCCTGCCGCTCCTCCCGCCGCCTGCGCCGTCAGCCGTTGACGTTCCGATGCCACAAACCGTTCCAACTCGGCCTGTTGCCGGAGCTTGACGGATTCCCGCGACAATACCAGCCCGGCGGGAAACGCGTTCTGCGTCACCCCGCCGGCACGCTTCAAGACGGAGCTTAATCGCTCACCCATTTCGATCGTGAAATAGCCCGGTCTTTTCAGCTCCCCCTCAACCAGCACTAGATTGGGTGGGCGATGTTGGCTGGCAACAACCACCTGGTCCAACCGCTGAAGCACGTGATTGTCAGCCTCGCTTCCTTCGAGCAGCGCCCGGGGGCTGAATTGAATCACTTTGGTTTGATAGGTGACCGGGTCGGTCCTCACGATTTCGGCACGATCGGCATAGGCATCCATGGTGAGCTGATCGTGAATCAACAGATCCTTCACCTTCATGCCGGGGCGGTATTCGTACGGGCCCGGGCTTTTCACGGCCCCGACAAGACTCACCACATTGGTAATTTGCGTCGGGAGAATGCCGATGCGCACATAATCTCCGTCGAGTAGAACCGGATCGCCGCCGGCCACACCGGGCCGGCTTTTTTCATGACCCTGAGACGCCAGCGCGCCGACCAGATCCACATCCACCATAATCCGGCCCCGTTCAGGATCAAGCCGGAACAGATGGCACCGTTGTCGGTCGGAAAGCGGCGTGAGACCTCCGGCAAGCGTCAGGAGTTCCGTCAAACGCACTCCGGGCTTCACTTCGTAGATCGCCGGGCGCTTGATCGATCCGCTGACCGCCACCACCGGACCGAGCGGCGGAACCAGCACCACGTCTCCCGACTGTAAACGCTGATCGAAACGTCGGTCTCCCCGCAGCAGAAAATCATACAGGTCCAGTTCCGCGACAGTCTTCCCCTCGCGCATCACCTTGACCTGGCGCAACGATCCCGAACGGGCCGGGCCGCAGGCGGCATAGAGCGCATTCGACGTGGTGGCCAACGCGCTGATTTCGTAGGCCCCCGGACGGATGACTTCGCCGACGACATACACTTTGATCGTCCGGATCCGCGCCATCGACAGGTGCAATTCGAATCGCTTCAGGAGATTGCTCAGTCTGGACCGCACGGTCTGCTCGACCTGTGAAAAAGTCTGGCCGCCGACAGGAATGGCCCCTACCTGCGGGATCACCATCATCCCATCACGCTCGACCGGCACGATGAAACTGCGATTGAAGCTCGGGTCAGGCACATTCCAAATGTGGACGGCAATCGAGTCCTGCGGCCCGACGATGAAATCCGGCCCGACCGGGACATCCTGGATCGGCGAAAAGGTATTGGCCTGCGCTTCGAAAAAGTCGTAGCCGAACTGTCGCACGCGGCTCTTCACGCCGTGCAACACGGAAAACTCGGCGAACGCCTCTTCAACATTGAAGTCCTGCTGACGGAGCAATTCAGCCGTAAAGGCCTTCTTTTCGGGCAAGGAACGCACCCCGCCCGGTTGGCCTCCGGGCGGATTCCCCGGCTGGCCCTGAGTTTGAGCGGCAGGCTGTTGAAGACTGGGAACGACTCCCTGCCCGAACGGCAGCTGCGAAACACCCCTTTTCTCACGTTCGACCTGAACCTGATACTCGATACTGGATTTTTCCTTCTCGGCCTGCAGCTTTTCCTGCCGGCGGTCGCGTTCTTCCTGTTCCTGCTTCATCCGCTGCTCGATCGAACTGGGCAACAGGCTGCTCGGTTCGACAGGCCAATAATCATTCAAGTTGGGAACCGTTCCCTTCGAACCGAGATCGGAGGGGAGAGGAATCGGACAGGGAGTTTGGGTCGGCACAATCGGCTGCAATGCGGTGGGGTTGGTGACGATGGCCTGCCCGAAACCGCCCCCGGCCCCGGGAGCGTTGAAGCCGCCGGGCGTGAACAGACTACCGGGAGTACCAGGCGCCGCTTGCTGCATCATGCCGGGTGGCACGGCTTGAGGCGGAAGATTCTGGGCCAACAGCGACGGCGGCAGGATGAAGGACGACACCAACATCCAAATCAAGGCATGGGAGAGGGCAACCCGGCGCGCAGGGAGAGTGGCACGATGATGGGGGATCATACTCACGACCATAACTTCTTAATCCCTCCCGCACGAGGCCGAGACTCGGCAGACTGTGGACACTGCCTGAGGATAATCGAGCCGTCCTCCGGCCAGGCGATAGCCGAGCAGCCAAACCGGTAGCCTAAAACTGCATGGCCAGAGAAGTCCAGAACAAATGGTTCTGGGCTTCGACGCCGGCGGCGAAGGTTTCGACAAACGGGGTAATCTGAGAAACCTGCCCGGGATTCTTGAGACGCTGAAACGTATAACCCACCGTGAGCTGGGTCCGGTTCGACCACCACCAGGTGAGATCCACGGCCGCCTCCCGTTTCTTCTCATGAACCGGTTGCCCGCGATCCCTCTCCTGCAGGTTAAAATTCGCGCCCAGCTGCAAGGTGTCGGTCAGATATCGAGTGGTGCGGACAAACAAGTCGGTTCCGTCGGTTCCCATATGGTGCCCGAGCGGAAACCCGCGGTACCGCATGCCGCTGGTATAGGGCGAATTGTTGTACCAGACCTGGCGCAGCTCGGGATGACGCCGCCGGCCGTAGTCCGTGTCGGCATACTCAATACGCAAATCCAGCGTATCCCCCTGGAACACCTGCGGAATGTAGATCCCGCCCAGAAAGGCGGTACGGCTTGGAACGGGAAGTTGCGACCACTTGTCCTCCGTTCCGGCCTCGCCGTAGAGCTGCAGCCCGGCCGGAAAGGGAATCAGATAGGGAATCGAAGGAATCCGGAGCCGGAAATCGGCCATCGCCTGCTCATTCACATCCCGATTGCCGGTTTGATTGGGCTCCGAGATATAGGCATCGAACACCACTCCGGGGAATGACTGGTCACGCCCGCGGCCGCCGAACTGCGTCAGACGAGTGAGTCCGAACTCCAGCCAGGAAGCCGGCAGGTAACTGAGCCGCAGCCCGAACAGTTTCGCGCGCGGGAAATCCCGATTCTCCTCCAAGCGACCTAGAAACGCATTGACCTTCCAGTCCCCAAGCCCGCTGAGAAATCCCGGCAATTGAAACGGGCGTTCCGTTCCGAGCTTGATCATTTCCATCGGGAACGCGTGATCGGTCAGCAGTAACGATCCGTGATAGCCGGCCCCCCACCACTGCGTCCCCCGCCCCACTTCCAGTGCGACATTGGCATAACTCAATTTGAGGCTGAACTCGCGCAGGTAGAAATTTCCGCTGTTGTTTGTCGCACCCAATCCCAAGAGATGGCGATTGCTGATGAACTTCGGCTGCACCATGACCGCGGCCCAGTCGCTCAACTCCGCCCATGCGCGCACATCGGTTTGATTCTGCACGCCGTTTACCGAGTATTCCCCGCCTCGATTTTCGCGAAACCGCACGGTCTGGCCGCCGCCGATCGAGGAGGCATCGAACTCCGACGTGACACGGGCGCCGAACCGTAAGGCGCCGGTTTTATCGTCGGGGCGCGCACGGACGGTACCCAGACGAATGAGTTCCGGACGGAACTCCGCGAGCAATCGTTCCAGGAGCGGTTCGGCAATCGCCTCCCGACCGTCCAATTCGACCTGATCCGCGCGGACTCGCTCGACCGCCCGCGCCACATACTGGGCCGCCTGCATGCGGCTGAACGGTTTCGCGCCGATTAACGCGCGGTCGATCACGCCTAATCCGATCAAGCGCTCAATGGCGTCATAACTCCAGTGGTGCAGCGGCACATTGCTGGAGGCCAGGGCAATCCCGTTCAGTAAGAGCCACAGCGCCAGGCCGAGACTGAGCGCGAATGAAAGGCGACGGATTTTCACAAGGCAGGCCGGACAGGAGTAGAAAGGGAAAGTTCGAGCATGAGCCGTGCGGCCTGAATCTCCGACAGAGAACGGTGGCGACGCATCATTTCCGCCTGAGCGGAGCGGTCGGCGCAAGGCCGGCGCCCGTCTCTATGCCGGCTGGAGACTGCGCGGGGTCTTCGGACAGGAGACCATCAGTCTCGCCTCCCCGCTCCTGGCTCAACGATGTGCCGGCCGGGCAGTAGGTGGGAAGGATGGCGCAGAGAAGCGCCAGTACCTTCGACACATGCCCCTCCGCAGCAGACTCCTCCAGTCTGGCCACGAGCCCGGACAACTGAGCGAAATTACGCGCAAGGTCCGGCCGGATGCAGAGGACTTTCTGAACCGTAGTCGACTCCACCGTTTCGTGACCGGCGACCAGTTCCTCCGTCAGTTTCTCGCCCGGCCTGCAACCGAGATAGGTCAAGGCAATGTCTTTGTCGGGAACCAATCCGGACAGACGAATCAGATTGCGCGCCATCTCCACCACGCTGATCTGCTCGCCCATCTCCAACACGAAGAGTTCCCCTCCCCTGGCCAACCGTGCGGCCTGGAGCACCAGATGCACGGCCTCGGTCATCAGCATGAAATAGCGGCGCATATTGGGGTCCGTAATCGTCACCGGCCCCCCCGCTTTGATCTGCTCCAGAAAGAGCGGGACCACACTACCATTGCTGCCCAACACATTCCCGAATCGCACGGTGGCGAATACCGTCCGGGACGTTCGGGCCAATCGCTGCACCAGCAGTTCCGCAACCCCCTTGCTTGCCCCCATCACACTGACCGGATTCACCGCCTTGTCGGTCGAGATCAGGATGAAACGGTCGACTTCATGCCGATGGGCGGCCTCCGCGACCACCCTGGTCCCGCCGACATTGTTCAAGACCGCCTCGCAGGGATTTCCCTCCATGAGCGGCACATGCTTATGCGCAGCGGCATGAAACACCAGCGTGGGGCGATACTCGGCAAACAACCGGTTCATCTGACCGACCTCGGTGACGTCGCCGATTACCGGAGCCACGAACGTCTTACCGGCCGCCACTAACTCGTTCACAACGGCAAACAGCCCGTTCTCATAACGGTCCAGCAACACTAAGGATGCAGGAGCCAGCCCGGCGACCTGCCGGCATAATTCCGCGCCGATCGACCCTCCGGCTCCGGTCACCAACACCCGCTCCCCCTGCACCAATGCGCGAAGCGGTTCAGGATCCAGATCGACCGGAACCCGGTCCAGGAGGTCCTCGATGGACAGATTCCGAATCTGGCTGACCTCCACCCGGCATTGCAACAGATCCCGTAAGTTCGGCAGGGTTTGAATGGGGAGATGGAACGGCTCCAGCACCTTCACCACCGCCCGAATCGCGGCAGGCTTGGCACTGGGCATCGCCACGAGCACCACGTCGGGAGCCTGTCGGGCGATGATGTGAGAGAGGCAATCCCGGTCTCCCAGGACTCTCACCCCATGAATGCGGTGCCCGACTTTCGCCGGATTGTCGTCAACGAACCCGATCGGACGATAGCCGTAGGAAGGATGATTGCGCATTTCCCGCACAATCATGGCTCCGGCATCCCCGGCGCCGACAATCAGCACCCGCTTCCGGTCGGTCCGAAACCAACCCGCTTCCCGTATCAGCCGGGGAAGCACTCGCAACCCGGCCAGCAGGCACCACAGCAGCAAGGCGTCGATGACAAAAATGGAGGATGGATAGGCTCGCGTACCCAGCCCGAATCGCACCACCCCGGCAAAAGCCAACGAGCTGACGGCGATACTCAGCGCAAGATTACGGAGGTCCCACAGACCGGTGTACCGCCAGATGCCGTCATAGAGCCGGAAGGGGTAGAAGGTGAACGCCCTGATGATCAGCAGCAGCGGAAGCATCGCCACGAGCAGGTCCCATTCCTGCGCAGGAATGTTTCCATCGAAGCGAAGCAGAAATGCCACCCAGTTCGAAAGCGCAGCCAGTCCCAAGTGGCCTACAAACAGCAACAGGCGCCGCTGAACCGCGGAGAAGACTGTGGGAAACAGGATCGGCATGACTCAGTCCGAACAAGAGGAGCTCCTGAGGGCCATTGCCTCAAGCCATACTCACGAACATACCCCGTCTCCAATCGCCGAATCCAGCCCTAGGATAAGACCCAGGCCCTGAGACGCCGGAGGGACTCGGGTTTGAATGGGAATGTCGCAAAGCGGAATCGAGACTATCAGGACGGACGAGCGACCATGAACAGGACCTTATAGTCGTCCACCGGTCGATCGCAGAGAATTGACCGAGGGGGGACATAGACGGCCATCCCCTCCTCCACGCAACTCGGGAAAGGAACGAGCTGACCGAAAAACAGGCGTTTCAGCCACTGCTTCCCTGCCATCGTGTCCGGAATCAGGCGCAATGTGACCGCGACGCGCTTCAGCCAGGAGAGACAGATGGCCCTCCCCGACGTCTTCGCCGTCGAAAACGCACCGAAGCTCTCCGCCCGAAACCCGGCATCCTGAAGTAGAACGGACAATTGACGCGCCGAATAGTAGCGACGACTGTGGGGGCTGGGATTAAAATCCACCCATTCCGGGTTCACCGTGCAGAGAAGCAGGACACCCTGAGGGGTCAACACCCGGCGGCACTCTTGCAGGAAGAACAGAACACGATCGATGTAATACATCGCCTCATAACACACGATCACATCTCTAGTTGCGCTGCCAAGCGGCAACGCCTCGGCCTCCAGACGCAACAAGGACACCGTATGGGGCGAGAGATGCCGGGCTTTGTGGATCAGCTCCGCCGTGACATCGCCGCCGACCGCATGCCCGGCCTGTTGAGCAAGATATCTCAAGCCAATGCCTTCACCGCACGCCACCTCCAACAGCCGCTTCCCCTGAGTGAATTCCTTGGCAAAGCGATAGCGGGTATACAGCATCGACAAGGCCTCTTGCGTCACCCGGTCTCCGGCTTTTTCGGTTACCGCGCTGTAGTCGAGAGCGCTCACGTCTGCGTGGAGAAAAACGATTGGAGGCAGGCAACGGTTGTAGCGACATGATCGTCTGTGGTCTCCGCACTCATCGGCAACGACAGGACCTCCCGGCAGAGCGCCGCGGTTTCGGGCAGGGACGGAGTGGCCAGGCCCAAGCCCCGGTGCTCCCACATCGGTTTCGCCCAATGGACCAGCGTTTCGATGCCCTGCTCTTTGAGGTAGGCCCGCAGCCGGTCGCGGACATCCGTACAAATCACGTAATTCTGATAGATGTCATGATGGCGAGTCTGATCGAAATGCGGCAAGCGTAATTCGCTGATCCCGGAAAGCCCCTGTCGATACAGTTCTGCAATCCGCCTCCGGTGAGCGATCCATTCAAGCAGATGGCGCAACTTCACATCCAGAACCGCAGCCTGCACATTATCCAGGAGTGCGGTCTGGCCATGGTAGTGATACTCGCCCGTTTCACGATCTTCACCGTTATAGCGCAAGCGTGTAGCCATGCGCGCAAGGTCCGGATCGTTCGTCGTGATCGCTCCGCCATCGCCGAATCCCCCGAGCACCTTGAAGGGATAGAAACTGAAGCAACCGGCACGCCCCTGACTTCCGGCGCGGCGACCGTCGTACGTGGCGCCGAGGGCCTGGGCCGCATCCTCGACCACGGCCAGTCCATGCCTGTCGGCAATCGCCAGAATTCTGTCCATCTCGCACACCCGGCCGTTGAGATGAACCGGCAGGAGGGCTTTGGTTTTCGGGGTGATCGCGCGTTCGATCAGACCGGCGTCCATGTTGTGATCGAGCCCCACGTCGATCAACACCGGGTGCGCCCCGCAATGCACGATGGCGGAGACCGTCGCCACGAACGTATGGGCCACGGTGATGACCTCATCGCCTGGCCCGACGCCTGCACCGAGCAGAGCAAACAGTAGCGCATGATAGCCGCTGTTGACGCCGACGGCATAGTTCACGCCCACGAATTCGGCCAGATGCTGCTCGAAATCCTTGAGCTGGTGCCGGTTCACCAGATCGCCGTTCGCCAGACACCCCGTGATCGCGTCGTCGATCTCCGGCTTGAGTTTCCCGTAGTGACTGCGCGGATCGATGAACGGAACCTTATACGCCATACGGATTCACCTGCATCCTAGAGGAGGACTTTTTCGACACTCGCCACGATATCCTCGGCGCCGACATAATAGGCCCGTTCGAGCGCGGCAGAGGTGGGGGCGGGAACATCCGGGAGGCAGACGCGGCCGATGGGGGCCTTCAACGCATGAAACATGTCGCCGGCAACCGCCGCCGCGATGTCCGCCGCGATCCCCCCGCTCATCCATGCCGCATCGGCGATGACCAGTCGTCCGGTTTTTCCCACGGAGGAATAGACGAGGTCACGATCCCAGGGCTTAATCGTCCGCAAATCGATCAACTCCACGTCGATGCCTCGCTGCGCCAGCGTGTCCGAGGCCTTGAGCGCCTCAGACGCCATGTACGACGTCGCAACGACCGTCACCTCTTTACCGTTGCGGCGGATCGCGGCCGACCCGATCGGCACCTCGTACAGCCCTTCCGGCACGTCGCCTTCCGATTCATACAACCAGCGATCGTCCAGGTAGAGGACTGGATTTCCATCGCGTACGGCCGCAACCAGCAGCCCCTTGGCGTCGTAGGGAGTGGCAGGCATGACGACCTTCAAGCCCGGAATATGCGCAAACAGCGCCTGCAATGATTGCGAATGCTGTGCGCCCTGCTCGCCGCCGCGGTTGACGACCGATCGAATGACAATCGGCACACTCACCTGCCCGCCGAACAGATACGACCAGTTGGCCGCCTGATTCACGATCGGATCGACGGCCAGGAGCATGAAGTCCATCCGTGCATGAAATACGATCGGACGCATACCGACGATCGCCGCCCCGATCGCCGCGCCGGTCGTCGCATTTTCGGACACCGGGCAGTCGAACACCCGCTCACGGCCGAATTCCTTGTCCAGGTCGAGCAGGCTCTTGCCCGCATACCAGGGATTCCAGACCCCCTGCCCGCAGACAAACACCCGCGGATCATGCCGCAAGAGTTCCGCATGAGCTTCTCGTATCGCTTGCGCATAGCTACACTGGCGCATAGGGCAGCTAAGTTCTCCGTGGCGCATAGACATGCCTGAACAGATCGCTGTCGTCGGGCAGAGGCGATTCGCGGGCAAATGTCACGGCCGCCTCGATTTCGCTCCGGACGGCAGGCTCCAGTGCGTCCAATTCGTTCGCCGACTGGCCCTCTTCGATCAACCGCCGTCTCAACCGTAGAATGGGATCCTTGGGCATCCATTCATCCAACTCGCTCCGGCGGCGCGCTCCGACTTCCAGGTCCCAGGCCGGGCCGACATGACCGCGCCACCGGTAGGTCCGACATTCCAAAAGACAGGGCCCCGCGCCGGCCCTCGCCTGCCCCACGGCCTGTCTCGTGCCATCGAGCACTGCCAGGACATCGTTCCCATCCAGACGCACACCAGGCATGCCCGCGGCATCGGCGGCCTGGACGATGTTGTCCTTCAGACGACGAGCCGAGAGGGGCATATGCGTGGAGTAAAAATTATTCTCACACACGAATAGCACAGGGAGACGATAAAGCGCAGCCAGATTCAGGGACTCGTGAAAATGCCCCTCCTCCGTCGCACCGTCGCCGAAAAAGGCTACGGCCACGTGCGGCTCGTGGCGAAGCTTGGACGCCAGCCCGGCACCCACCGCTAACGGAATAGTCGCCCCGACCAGCGGGACCGTCCCGTACAACCCCTGCGCGGGAGCCACGAGATGCATGGACCCCCCTCGTCCCTTCGAGCAGCCGGTCACTCGGCCGAATACCTCCGCCATCATCTCCGGCAAGTCTCCACCCTTCGCCAGATAATGGCCATGCGACCGATGCCCACCCCACACCGTATCTTGCCGGCTCAAGGCCGCGCAGACGCCGGCAGCGATCGCTTCCTGCCCGATGGAGAGATGGCACGGAGTCTTGATCTCTCCCGCAGAGACTAATTCCCCGATCCGCTCCTCAACGAGCCGGATCAGCAGCATCGTTCGCAACAGAGATCGACCGTCCGCTGCGGCCTTACTGACTTGCATGGTTGCCTCCACCCGACTACCCTTTCTCCGGCACGAACATGGCCTCCTGTGACCGTTTCCTACCAACCAGCGCGAGCAGCGTATGAAAAAGAATGTGCAGATCCGTCCGAAAGCTGCGCCGACGCACGTACTCCAGTTGCAGGCGGATCTTCACCGGGCGGATCGTTTCCAGGTATGTCTTTTCAGGATCGGGGCTTCCCTGCAGCAGGGCCCCTTCATCGATATTCCACAAGCTCGCCCAGTCCGTCAACCCCGGCCGCACCGCCAGAATGGCGCACTCCTCTTCAGTGTAAAAATCAACATACTGTTGTACCTCCGGTCGGGGGCCCACCAGGCTCATATCTCCCGTGCATACATTGAACAACTGCGGCAATTCATCCAGCTTATACCGTCGCAACCAACGGCCGATGGGGGTCACCCGTGGATCGTCGGCAGGCGTCGAGGGACCACCGAGCACATCGGCCCGTTCCAGCATTGTCCTGAATTTGCACATGCGAAACGGTCTCCCCCCCAGACCCACACGAGGGCCGCGATACAACACCGCGCCGCCATCGCCGAGCTTGACGAGCACGGCCAGCGCCAGCAGCAGCGGGCTCAGCAACAGCAGAGCACAAGCGGCCACCACAAGATCGAAGAGGCGCTTCATGACCTAGGCATCTCCATTAGCCGCATGAACGTCAGCGCTCGACCGCAGATGCGCCTCCGGCGCCGGCGAACCCCAGCTTTCTCCAGAACCGGGGCAGACCGATCAACCGCACGAGCCCCCACTGAGACCCCAGCCCATACCCCAGATGCAGTGCCGCAAAGACGAACGGCATCAGGAAGAGGCGGGAGAAGGACTTGCTGATCCAAGCCACATGAACGGAAGCCGCCACGTTCACCATGCCATACACCCCAAGGATCGCGCCACTCACCCAACACCAGGGTCGTGAGACGACACCCACAGCGGCCGTCGCCAGCAGGGCCGTCACAAAGAATAACGGGATGAGATGACGACAGGAGACCGGCACGCCGTCAGCATAGGCGAAGGGCAACATGGCCCACAGGCCGTTGTTCCAATTCTGTCGCCAGAACGCAGCGATGGTGGAACGAGCATAATATTCACTGGCCACGTCAGGCACCAGCAACATGCGGCCGCCCGTCTTCCGCAAACGGAGACTGAACTCCATATCCTGCCCGCGGATCAGTTCCTCATTAAACGGACCTTGGCGATCGATCGATGCGGGCGCGAGGGGCACAACTCTGCTGGCACAACTACCCTCCGGTGCCGAAACACGCGCGAACACCTCTCTACGATAACAGCCGCAAAACACCGTATCGACCCACGTCGCTTCGGACACGTGAATGCGGAAATATGAGTTCCCCACTCCGAACGGATGGCTCAACGCGGCAGCAATCGCCTGCCCGACCGGAGAATCCACTGCGGGGACGGTCCGCATCAGGCCGCAGGCCACATCGGCATGATGCTCGTACAGCGCCTCGACGCACCGCCGGATATAGCCCCGCTCCAGGCGCGCATGCGCATCCACACGAATGACCACGTCCCCCTGCGCCTCGCGTACACCGAGATTGAGGGCTTTGGGCGTGGTCCGGCCGGGGTTATCGATCACCCGGACACAGGCATGGCGTTGTGCATACGCCTCCAGCACGGCACGAGTTCCATCTTCGCTCCTGCCGTCGACGACCAGCACGCCGAGGCGATCGACAGGATATCCGTTGCTCAGAATCGACGTCAGGCAGCGTTCGATAAAGACCGCCTCGTTCCGACACGGAACCAGCACCGTCACAAACGGAAGCCTGTCTGCCGGATTCATTTCCATCTACTCCGTAGGCGCCGGCGAGACGGACGTCGGCACGGGGGCAAACAGGCGGGCAAAAAGACCGCTTCCATAAGAAGCGATTGTTACGACGAGCATCGGCACCAACAGCCCCTCGATCACCAGTCCCTTATACCCTTCAAGTCCCGCTCGAATCAGCGGAGGAATGTAGGCGACAAACCCCCACGGAGCCAGGACCGCAAGTGCATACCGCCATCGCCCCCCTCGAGCCCGCGTGTCCTCCGCACAGAGATACGCATTAAAACACCGGCCCCAGATCCATCCCCACAACACCGCACCGAGCAGCAGTCCCGGCAGGCCGAAATTCAGGTACCAGCCGGTCGCATGGTGAATGCTGAAGCCCTGCTCACCCACGCCTTCAACAATCCCGACGCTCGAGGCATAGTGCGAATAAATATCCCCGGGCCTTTCCGGCCAGAGAACCCGGGGCACGACCGAACACAACAGCGACGTCAAGCTCGAACCATAGGTCAACGGCGAATGAAAATACAGCGCCCCGTAAAGTGAGAGGTGGGCGCCGAACGCTTCGTTGCTCGCATGGATTTCCGGCACCCACTGCACTGCCTCCCACCAGTCGATTCCTTCCCAGAGGCCGATGAGCGGAAAGGCTCTCAAAAAATCCACGAGTGCGATGCCGATAAACATCAATCCGACGCCGACTCCCACAATACCCCACTTCACCGTTCTGGCATTCGCGAGATAGAAAAAGCCGCCGAGGATCAGTGCCGAAAAGAGTTCGTTCTTGTTCCCAAGCGCCGTCACATAGAGGAACATGCCGCCCAACAGAAGACTATACCCTGCGCCGGTGACAAACGTAGCGTTGCCGGCCAACCAGCGTCCCTGACGACCGGTGAACCAGACTGCAATTCCGATTGAGAGAGAAAACAGTGCCACCCGATTGAGCACTTGATGCAGGGTAAACAAGGGCACCATTTCCCCCAGCCCGCCGCGCGTCACGGAATATCCCGACTTGCCCAGCAGCACGGCAGTCGCCAGCTGATCCTTCACGATGAGAAAGCTGGATCCGGCCGCGAGCGCGGCGATGACGAGGAGGACCGTATGCGAAATCCACAAGGCTTCCGAAGCCTGGCCCTTATGGGGACGATCCGACCTGACCACCGCCAGAAGCGTCAACTCAATCACCAGGACAAACAGGGCATAGAGCAGCAACGTCCAGAGATACTCCCCGTTCAACTCCACCGGAAAGACTTTGCGATACAGATAGTGATGCTGTTGTTGGCTGTTGGCGCCCAGCCCGTCGGCGACGATAGACCAGCCGCCGTGGAGCGACCAAAAATACAGAAACGCGATGCCCAGAGGAAACGACAGGCTGCCCGTTCTTGCATAGAGCAAGGCGGCGAGACCCGCGATCCCTGCCGTTGAGGCGGCGAGCACAAAATAAAATTCCATCCGGCAGGTCCTCTACGCGGGCGAAATCAGGTTTTGTGCCTGAAGACCTTGCTGAGTCGACGCGGCACGCACCGGCTCCAGGCGTCGACGCTTTGTGACGAGCCACCGATCGATCACCAGATATTCGAGGCCGGAACGCAGCAGCACCCCCACCGCATCGCACGCCCCGGCAACGATAGGGAAGCCATGAAGGTTGAACGACGTATTGAGCAACACGTGCCGACCCGTCCTCCGCCCGAAGGCCTCGATGAGCGCGTGGAAAGACGGATTGAGATCCTTCCATACCGTCTGCACCCTCGCCGTATGATCCGCCGGATGGACGGCCGCGATCAAGTCTTCACGGCACCCGGTGGTCTCGAAGGCATGCATCATGTATGGACTGACCCGCGGCTTGGGCAGCGACGACGGAATATGGATATACCGCTCAGCCTGTTCTCCTAAAACCGCCGGTGCAAAGGGCATCCAAAAGTCCCGCTGTTTGATCATACGGTTGATGACATTCACCACGACCGGATTGCCGGGATCTGCAAGGATGGAGCGATTCCCGAGCGCTCTTGCACCGAATTCCATCCGTCCGGAGCAACGAGCCACAATGTGGCCCTGAGCCAGCAGTTCGGCCGTGCGCGCCTCCGGATCATCGAGTTCCTGAAACTCCACCGCATCGCCATACCTAGCTCGCGCTTCCGCCAGGTCCGCACCTGCCTCAGGTCCGACATAAATATTGTCGAAGCGAATATCGTCCAGCGCTCCGCCCCGGCGCAGATGACATTGCCACACGGCGCCGAACGGCAGCGTTTCGTCGCCACAGGACGGAAACACATCAAAATACTCGACTGAGGGCAGTTCGGCGATCCGATGATTGGCCTTCACATTCATAAACACTCCACCCGCCGCCAGCACCTTGTGCACCCCGGTCCGTTCCATGGCGGCAGCCACCCATCGGCACATCAGATCCTCGGTAAAGAGTTGCACTCCTGCGGCCACGAGGTCGAACCGCACCGCTCGAAGCTCATCCATCAGCCGGGGCAGAATGGCGCTCGTCCGCTCGGGTGTCTTTCGACGGAAATACAAAGGATTGTCGGGATCGAGATCCAAGTACCGGGCGAACACCTTCGCCACCTTCCCACCCTGCTCCCCCTCCGCATAGGGAGCCAGGCCCATCACTTTGTACTCATGCTCATGGGGGCGCATGCCAAGCAGGTACGTCACCGACGCATAGATGTTCCCCAGCGAATGGCCGGTGGGTGTTGAGGCCAGCAATCGCAACTCCCCATGCTGAGCCAGATACACCCGAGCGCAGGCGTCATCGCCGCCGCCGTCCAGACTCAACACCAGATGGGCGTCCTCCCAGTTTTTGCGGAGCGCGTAATAGGCCGCCGCGGCATGGTTCGAATGGTGGTGAAACCGGCTGACCGGAATGCTATCGAGGCCGCACTGCGCCAATTGTCGTTCAATCGCGGGATGACTTCTCGCCGTCCGCCGCGAGACTTGCCGCCCCCGTCCCAGTTCCTCTATCGAAGCCGGCAGGAGGCCCGCACATCTGGAGGCGGCGCCGGACCAGTCACCCCCGAGTACGAGTTCCTTCCAGGAGCGTGAGTTCCGTGCGTAATACCGGAGCAAGTCTTCACGAGTTTCCTTCACAGGGCTGTTGAGATTGCTGAGACACACATGATCGAGGCATCGAGCATTCAGGCCATAGGCTTTCACGCACGCCATTACCGCCTGAAAGGGAAACCCGATGGCTCCCTTCTCCCGAGTCACCCGTTCTTCTTGCAGGGCGAAGACCACTCGTCCGTCCCGGCACAGCACAACGGAGGCGTCGATGCCTTCATTGATGCCCAGAATCAGCATGCCGCCCTCTCCGGCCCCAGCACTGCACGATAGAGATCGACCGTTTTCCCGACTATGTAATCCTGCGCGATGGGAGCGGTCCACGCACAGCCGTTGGAGCGCACAGGACGGGCCAGCATCTCGGCCAATTCCTTCCCTAGCGCCCGCGGATTCCGTTCGACGATTCTGGACGGAACGACACCGGCCAGGCGTTCCCGGACATCACCGACATCGACCGACACGACCGGCAGATTACAGGCCAACGCCTCCTGGACGATCGTTGGGGACCCCTCCCAATCGCTGGTCAGCAGCAGGCAATCGGCGGCGTTCAACATGGTTGCGACTGTCGACTGCGGTACACGTCCATCCAATGTCACAAACCTGATCGGGCCACATGCCTTCACTGCTTCGTTCACCGCCACCTGCGCCAGATCCAACCGCTTCACCGCCGGTGAGAGCCCCGCATTGAACAACACGACGCGATCCTGCTCCGACCACCCGAGTTCCTGTCGAGCGTCAGACTGGGATCGGGGGACAAAGAGATTCGTGTCCACCCCGGACGGCAAGACAACCGCGCGGTCTCTCGCCCACCATAACCGGCGCGCCAGACCTTCGCTGACACAAATGATCCGAGCCGCCTTGCGGGCGGCATACTGGGACAGCCAGCGGCGCAGCGCGGACCGGATCCACGGATCGCTCGGAGCGGGATTAAGATCGCTCCCGCGAAAGGTGATCACCAGCGGCACCGTCGTGATCAGGCTCGCGAAAAACGCCGTCATAGTTCCATACTGCGCATGCACGAGATCCGGGCGGAAGGAATCCATCAGGCCACGCACTCTTGCGGACTCCCGGCGCAAACTGCGCAGATCCGTCCGGGATGCCAGACAAAACGTCTCCGCCGCCACACCGGCCTCCCGCATCGCCTCGACCTGTTTCTTCGCAAAAATCATCGCCGAACCCTCGGCTTCGCCCGGAAACAGGTAGAGCACCCGAATGGGGCGGCCTTGCAAGGGTGCCGAGTCCCTCTGCCGATCCTCGGACGACACGGCCATTCCGACCATATCCCACATGCACCCTCGATTCACGGCCCAACCGAGCGAAAGGTCTCACGATAGACCTTCGACTGTCGCACCGCCCGCGCAAAGACCTCATGCCCGGTGGCATTCCAATGATTGTCGTCGGGAAACTCGAACCTGAGCTGCCGCTGTTTGTAATCCGCGATGAAGGCCGGCTGCATGTCGATCACCTCGAAACCCTGCTGCCTGGCGCGATCGATGAGATGCATTCGCATCACGGCCGCATAGGCATCCCCAACAGACGCCAGCCGATCAGTATCGTAGAGTTCAGGCCGGATCCCATCAACGGCCAACGCAATGCGACCGGCTGGCAATCCCGACATGTCCGGCAGATGCTGAAGAAACGCCTCGATCGCCCGGTCGGAATCGGCAACCCTGGCCGGCGAAGCCTCCGCCGCGGTATTTCCGACGAACCGCGGCCGGCTGATGACCGACTGTCCCGGACGATAGGCCCATCGCTTCCACACTTCCCGAATTTCCAGATTCACATACAAATACATCCCGAGTGAAGACCCTGCCCAAAAATCCCGCCACCAGGGCACGGGCCGGTCGATGCGCATCAGCTCGAGCCGCCCGTCCGGCGACTCCGCAAAGTAATGCAACCCCGGCTCGCTCTTATATTTGCGCAGACTTTCATCGAAATCGTTGCCGATGATCACCACCGTCAACCCATCGGGGCGGAATGTGTCCCTGACATACTGCGCGTAGGCCAGATACTGGCTCAGGGAGGACCCCGACGTCCCGAATCCATACACACGTCCGGCGGAACCCACGGTACCGGCAAGCCTGGCCACCCCCGTCTGGGGAAACGGAACCATGACGGCCTCCACAAAACTATCTCCGATGACGGCCAATAGCGGCGTTTTGGCCGACGGGTCGTACTCCTGATCGCTCACAAACCCATAATTGTTGGTTCTCACTCGATTGACGATCGAAAAGTTCCAACCCCGCGAATACACCGATTCCCGATGAGGGGTAAAACGGAACACGGGATTCTGCTCATCCACGGAGAGGCCCCGAAGTCCCTCGTTGACCGGAAGCCACCGACAGATGACTTCCAGCAACAGTGCCGCCACGACCAGGGACACGAGCATGGACGCGAGCGCCAATACCACCCGCCGCTTGCCTCGTCGCGGCGATTGCACGCTTGTCATAGGCGCTCTCCGCCCATCGGTGAATATCGATAAGTCATGACCGTGGCAGCGGGGTCGCAACGATGCGAAGCCCCGCCACTCCTTCCGTTAGCGGAGACGATTTGACGGTTCGCCGGACACAATGCGCCCGACGGGCCCGGAGGAGCGTTCACGAAGCCGCGGCAACATTCGACGGTAGAAGGCCGTGGCCAGGAGCAGGCCGGTCAGCGCGTACTGAAGACTGATCGCCACGGCAATGCCCAGCAGCCCGCCCGCCAGAAACCCGAGGGCCTTCAAGGCGAGGCCCCCGAGACTGGCCACGACCTCGACCCTGGCGGGAATGCTTGTTTCGCCTTCGGCATAAAACGCATTGCCCAGCAGATGATTCACTCCCCCGCACAACAGCCCTCCGGCGCAGGCGAAGAAGGTCATCCGGAGAGTCGATATCTCCTGACTTGTCATTCCTCCCTGTCCCGGGTCTCCGCCGAACCATAATCCGATACTCTGCCCGAAAATTGCCACTGTCGACAGACCGACGAAGGCGAGCGCGCTGAGGCCTGCCACCCCGACCAGCCTGGCTCGACAGACCACCACAAATTCCTCCCAAGCGCCAGCCTGCGCCAGTTTCGCCAGAGTCGGCACGACCGGCGTGACAAATCCCTGATTGAAGATGCGGACGACCGCAGCCAGTACCCGCCAGATCAACTCAAGCATCACCAGGCTGCCTGCGCCCAGGAAGGACGTCAGAAACCGATCCGCGACGAATCCGGTCCGGACAAAGGCCGCGCTCAACACCAGCGGTCGCATGCGCCCCCCCACCTCGCGTAGGCACCCGACCGCGCCGGGAAACGAACCAGGCACCCATGCTCCCAGTGCCTTCAACAACAGGAGCGCCGGCCCGCTGAGCACGAAGACCTGCACCCAGGCCGCAAGCCTCACGCCACCACTCGACAGCGCCATGACTAAGACCCACCACCCAAGCAGCGAACAGAGGAGGAGCGCGCCGGCTGTCCAGATGAACCGGTCCCTGGCCTGGTAGAACGCAGACAACAGCGTGAAACAGGCCACCCCGATGAGCGCAGTCAGTTGGATTCGTGTCAGATCGACGGTGAGGTGCCTGGTCGCTTCCGAAAATCCGGGAACCATCACAGCCACCAGATACGGCGCCGCGTAGTACAGTACCAGCGTCACAAGGCCAGCGAGTGTCCCGATTCCCAGGAACAACGGCCAGGCCAACCGCCGTCGTTCATCCTCGAGACGAGCGGACAGCAGCGGCACCAGCACACACGACAGCGGGTCCATCACGACGACCGACAACAGCTGTAGCAACGTCGTCCCTGCGTATAACGCGTCGGTATCAGGCCCCGCCCCCAAGTGGGCGACCGTATACCACTGGATGCCGAACGAGGACAGCAGTTGTGCGGCGGTCAGCAGGGACAGCCCCATTCCCAGCCCTAGAGCGTTATGCCCCATACGGCAAATTCCTCTCCAGCGGTCCATCACCGGATCTCCACCGGCGATCGGCAGTTCGTAGCCCATATCACGCCATCGCCGAAATCAAGTCAAGGTATCGCAGTCCGGGTCGCTTCCGCGTTGACGGATCATACCGGGCCCACTTATGATCCGCTCCCATTGTGCTGCAGGTAAGTCTCTTCACATGGCGTGCTCTCACGCTGGTCGTCATTTGCACGCCTCTGTTGCTGCTCCACGCCCGCATGGCCTCAGCAGACAGTCCGGCATTGTCCGCCTCCGCCTCTCACGATCTGGACCTCCGACTCGAAACGACCACGTATGTGCTCAACCTTGAAAAACAGGGGCTGGAAGACAACACCTTCACCAACGGACTGGGGCGCGACACCACACTCATCGGCAACTTACTGAATGTGTATGTACGCAAACGCCTGTTCGCATCCATGGACCTGGACCTCGGCCTGTTCGCCAACATGCCGTTCGGCCACGACACGGAAGTCTCACAGGTCCGGCCGATTATCCGTCTGCAATACCAGCCGACAGAGGAGGTCTCCGCCCTGCTCGGCACCCTGGCGGGCCCGCACCGGGACTTTCACGATGCGGTCTTCGACAACGCCAACCGGTTTGTGCGGCCCCTCGAACAGGGCGCACAAGTCCTGGTGAATTCGCGGTATTACCGACAGGACCTGTTCATCAATTGGGAGCAGGCGTTTCGCGGCTCCGCAACCAACCGGTATGATGTCGGATATGCTGGGCAGCTGCGCGCTGGCCCCTTCCGTTTCAACGGCCAGGCCCATTGGGGCCACAACGGCCAGGCCCTCCTGAAACTGGACCGGTCGTTCAACACCGCAGAGAATCTGGTCACAGCCGCAGGACCTGAGCTGGTGCTCGAACCCTCCACCTATTTTCCCGCCCTGGCTTGGTGGAACCAGCTTAGCATTCGCGCCACCTACCTGACCTCTTTCAATGAGTCGCTGGGCAACCAGCCGGCAGTCCGCGGGCGTGGCTATGAACTGAGCGTCTGGCTGGATCTGGCCGGGTGGCGGCCCTCGGTGTCATTCTGGCGAGGGCGCCAGTTCCTCAGTCAGCAGGGCGACCCGGAATATGCGGCGAGCAATTTCCCTGAATTTGGTCTGTCAAAAATCATCCCGCTCGGCCAGTCCGCGTCGATCGAGTTCGGCGTGCAGGCCCGCCGGATCAGGGCCTTCTTCACGGAAGACGGCATCACATATCAGAACCGTGACACGTTCAAGTGGGTCAGCCAGCAATATCTAGTCTTCAATTGGAATTGGGATACCACGGACGGGCAATTTGTGCGCGATCTCTTCTCCGCCGGGGACACTCCCTCGAGCGAACCGAAACCGACACATTCGCCGTCTCGATTTACGGCCAAGTTCGATGCTCTAACCTATGTGTATAACATCGGCTATTCGGGCTTTCGGGAAATCGGAGGACGACCGGTCTCAAATAGCACCCTCGCCGGCCAATACCTCGCGCCGGTGCTCCGATACAGTCCTGCGCCCGGATTGAACCTAGACGCCGGTGTCTTTGCAGGGTTGCCCGTCGGGGACACCCAACGATTCCACACGGTGCAGCCGATCCTGTCGGCGGAGTATGAACTCTGGCCGGCAGTGTCGGTGATTGCCGGCACGATCAAGCGCAACCATCCCTTCGTGGATGCGCTGTTCAACGACGCCTCCCTGTTTTCACGCCCTCTCGAACAGGGCTTCCAGCTCCTGGTGAACCGGGAACATTACCAGCAGGATCTGTTCATCAACTGGAACCAGATCGAGACATTTCAAAAGGCGGAGCGATTCGACGTGGGATACACAGGGCGCGCGAGCGCCGGATTCTTTTCCTTGAACGGCCAGGTCTACTGGACACACAGCGGCGGGGCCCAGTACTCGGAGTCCCGGACGTTTTTCGGAGCCGGCCTGCCGAGGGACCGGCCCGCCTCGAACAATTTCCTGACGGCCGTCGGACCGCAATTGACGTTCCAGCCCAATCGCTATTCGTCCGCCCTGTCGTGGTTTCGCGAAATCGATGTGATGGCGCTGTATCTCACCAGCCAGCACGAACCAACGCAGGGCGGAGCACCGATCGTTCGCGGTCGGGGCTATCAACTGACGGCCGGTGTGGATCTGGACGGCTGGAGGCCCTACGTCACGATCTGGCGAGGCGAGCATTTCGTGAATGAACAGGGCGACCCCGCCTACTTCGCAGGAAACTTCACGGAGTTCGGATTGTTGCGTGATGTTCTGCTGCCGGCCGGATTCTCCTTGCGGGTCGGCGGGTTCGGACGGGTGATCGAACACCGCATGACCCATACCGAGTACGCCCTATTGAACTGGTCCTGGGATCAATCGCCGTGGCGCGGGTTCTGCCTGCGGCCGACATTACTGCATCGAAGCGAATCGCCCTGCAGTCGGGATTAAGACACACTTCTCTCTTGCCACCCCGCATCAAGCCCGTTAGAGTAGCCTTCAGCGAAAGATACCGGATAGTCGTTCAGTTGGAGGCGCTATGTTCCGCAGATGGATCGGTACTGTGTTGGGAATTGTTGTCATGTGCGCGCCGGTGCTCGTCCATGCCGAAAACTATGCCGCCTTTGCGGTCGGACCGAATGTAGCAACCCTGGACACCACGGACGCCGGAAAACTCGACCTCAATACCAATCTGGCCTTCGGCGCGAAATACGGGCATTACTTTGATGACCGTGGATTCAACTGGTTCGGGCTCGAGGTCGACGTCTATCGCTCTCAGTCGAACGTCAAAGCCCAAACGCCCCCACGGCAAGGCACCAATCTGCTTCTCTCGGGGCCGATTCCGGGGAGCGATTTCCTGGTTCACTCCCTTGCGTTTAATGCGCTGGTTCGCGTGACCGGCTATCAGTACAAAGTCGAGCCCTACGCCGGGCTCGGGCTCGGCCTCAATCTGGGGAATATTTCGGACGGAAACTTCCGACCGGAAGCGTCGTTTGCTCCCAGTTTCAACGTGTTGGCAGGCATCAAATATTACCTCACCGCAAAAGTCGCCCCGTTCATCGAATACAAATATAACTTCGCGCACTTCTCCTTCGATCGAACCAACGTCACGGCCGACTACCGCGCCAACCTCTTCATGTTCGGCGTCGCCTACCATTTCGATCGGTAGACAGGCCGGGCCCTGGAATCCCGTCTATTGAAGGGGTATCCTGGGTCCCCAGCCGTCGTCGGCACCCCTGTACCCACACACGCGCCGGGCAACGAGCGTCATGACCAACATCCCGAACGCCTGCTATCTTTCGCTGGACGTGGAAGACTATACACACGCCACTATGCTCGACATGGGACTCCGGCCGCGGACGAATCCGGACCAAACCTGGAGAGGGCTCCGCCGGATTCTCTCGGTGCTCCGTCAAGCCGGCGGTCGTCCCAACATGACGCTGTTCACCACTGGCCAGATTGCGCGGGATCAGCCCGATCTCATCCGTGAAATGAGCCGGCTCGGCCATGAGATCGCCTGCCATGGCGATCAGCATGAAAATGTCTGTTCGTTGAGCCGGACGGAGTTCGCAGAGAATGTCCGTCGCGCCAAGGATGCACTCGAAGACGCCTGCGGACAACGGGTGATTGGATTCAGAGCGCCGAATTTTTCCCTCGACGAACGGTCTCCCTGGGCCTATGCCGTTTTGTCGGAGGCGGGGTTCCTGTACGACTCCAGTCTTGTCATGGGAGGCCCCCGCGTCTCGCGCGAGCCCTATGACGTCTTCCAGCTGTCAGGGGCCCGGCTGTACGAGTTTCCGCTGTATCGCTATCCCGTTGTCGGCACTCGTGGCATCCGAGTCATCGGCGGGACCTACTTTCGATGGTTGCCGTTGTCGGCCATCATCGCGTTAATGCGCCAGGCCCTCAGGCTCGGGTACATGCCGTTGGTCTACCTGCATGCTGCGGATGCGGACGATCAACCCAGCCCCGTGACCTGGAAAGACATGCGGGGACTGTCCTATCTGTCGCGCAGCCGCTGGATCATCCGTCAAAAGCAATGGATGCTGGGCACAGAGGCCGTCGCAGACAAGCTGCTCGCGCTGCTCAAGCTCTTTCCTCACCTTGGACCGATGAGCACGACACTGCCGATGCACCACAATTCCCGATTGAACGCATCCGACTAGACCCTGCGCGCCACTCATTCCCTAAATCACCATGTACATTCTCGGATTAGCCACCATGGGCGAGAGCGCCGCAGCCCTCATGAAAGACGGTGTGCTTGTCGCGGCTGTTGAGGAGGAGCGCTTCACGCGCGTGAAGCACGAAGGATGTTTTCCCCTGCGTGCCATCACCTCCTGCCTGAATCGAGCCGGCATCAGCCTGGCAGAGGTCGCACATATCGGCGTCTATTGGCAGCCGCTTCGCATGGGGGTCCGCACCAAAGCGGTTTTGAAAACAGCCCTCACGCGCCCCTCCGCGTTTTTTGGAAAGATGGGGCGAGCTCTGCAGGAATTCACGCCGGCGGGCGGCGGACAAGCGGCGGCGAGTCAGGGCAGCTGGGGCGAATTATTTCTGGTTCGCTCCCTCCTCAGAAAACACTTCGGGGCCTTCAAAGCCCGTCTTCATTACCTGGATCATCATCGCTGCCATCTGGCCAGCGCCTTCTTCGCCTCGCCGTTCGAAGAGGCGACGCTCCTGGTCTTCGATGGTGCGGGGGAAGACGTGTCCACGACCCTGGCCGTCGGAGCCGGAACCGACATCCGCGTCCTGCGCTCGATCCCCTGGCCGCATTCACTCGGCCATTTCTATTCAGCCATGACGGGATTTCTGGGATTCACCATGCTGGACGGCGAGTACAAAATGATGGGGTTGGCCCCTTACGGCAGCCCGGACTATCTGCGCTTCATCCGGCAGAACATTTTACTCACCGACGCGCCCGGTTCCTATCGGCTCAACGGGGATCTGCTCGACTACCATGCGGCGCTCAAGAAACAATTTCACCCGAAGCTCCTGGAGGCATTCGGCAGCCCCAGACTGAGCGACGATGCCCCGTTTACCGAACGGCATGAACAGATTGCCGCGAGTGCCCAGGCCGCATTCGAGGAAGTGGTCGGCGACCTGGCCTCCTGGGCGTTCCAGCAGGGCGGAAAGCGAACCAACGTGGCAATCGCCGGCGGCTGCGGCCTCAATTGCTCCGCCAATGGGAAACTGCTTCGCGACGGACCGTTTACCCGCATGTACGTACCCCCGGCTCCTCATGACGCTGGCTGCGCGGTCGGCGCAGCACTGCTCCTGTACCATGAGCGATTGGGAAAACCGCGACAGTTCGAGATGACCCACGCCTATTATGGTCCGGCATATGGGGAGCAGGATATCGGCCTGGCCCTGCGCGCACAGGGTATCGAAGCCCTGCCGATCGCTGACGAGGAGGCCCTGCTCCAACGTGCCGTTCAGGCTCTCTGCTCAGGCCATATCCTCGCCTGGTTTCAGGGCCCGATGGAGTTCGGTCCGCGCGCACTGGGGTCCCGATCGTTCCTGGCCGATCCGCGCCATGACTCCATTCGCGACACCATCAACGGGAAAATTAAGAAGCGTGAATTGTTTCGCCCTTTCGCTCCTTCGGTCAAAGAAGAGGCGGTGTCGGAGTATTTTGTTCTGTCGCAGCCAAGCCCGTTCATGACCCTCGCCGTGCCGGTTAAGGATCATCAGCGTGCGCGCATTCCTGCCGTCACGCACATCGACGGGTCGGCCAGAGTTCAGACCGTGAATCGAGCAAGCAATCCGCGCTACTGGAATCTCCTCGACCACTTCGAAAAGGAGACCGGCATTCCGGTTCTCTTGAATACATCCTTCAATATCCAGGAGCCGATCGTCTGCACGCCCGAACAGGCACTGGCAACATTTGTGCGCAGCGGCGTGGATGCCCTGGTGATCGGCAATTACTTTATCGATCGCGCCATGCTTCCGGCATGAACCTGCTCCCCCCGCAGCCAACGAAACCCGTTGCCTCAGCCGCCCCCGGCGACGTATGCCGGACCACCCTTTGCTTTTCTTGAGGGGAAAGCTTACGGTAAGAGTTACACTCCGTGTGTGTGATTCCCTGTCGTTTGCTTGCGGCCTGCCACCGCCGACAACGCTCGAAAGGCGGCCATCCGTGCTGACGTGTTCACACACAATCCCGGGCTACTCCGGTGCTGCAACTGTCCTGTCGTCATCCTCTCGAATTCAGCCACCGTTGCATCGAGTCTTTCCTTAGAGACCACCGGGCAATCTGAGCCAGGCATCCTCGCCAGGCGGGACTCAGCCTGCAAGTCCGTCACATCGAATGTTGGGACTCGCCGGGCTGGACGGAGAGGCGAGCCGGCGATCACCCGACAGAACCAATGACATGCACACAAGCTGTCGATCCGGTTACTACCTGGAGGTATTGTATGAATGGAAGAAACGTTGCGCACAGTTCACTCTGGGTACTGCTCATCAGCGGCTTCTTTGGTTGTGCCGGTGCGGGGCCGTTTGTCACGCTGCCGAGCAGCGCTTTTTTTGAGACCGATGTAAAAGAGCGAGAGGCATTGCAGGTGGTGAGCCGAACCCAGGAAGCGCGGCGGGCGAATTGCCAGCAGAACGCCAGCTGTGAAGAGGTGACGTACCTCAGGGGCCTGGTCGCGTTATTTGAGAACCGCGAGGATGCGATCCACGCCTTCCAAGAATTGCGCACCACCGTGCCGAACGGCCGCTATGCCGCCTCCAGCACTCGCTGGCTCACCCTGCTGCAAGGCGGTCAGCCCGCATCCGTCAGGCACGAGCCGCTGTTCATGCAACTGAGACAGGAGATTCTCCATGGCCTGCTGGATCCGGACACCCTTGCCGCAAGTCGGAAACTAAAAGAACAAGAACGGCGAATTGCCGAGGTGAGCCGCTGAACGCCGGTATCAGCACGGGCTGCCGGCAGGCAGAAACAGAATGAACGAGAAGGTGATGACTAGGTTATCCCGGCACCAAGAACAATCGTAAAGGCTCCGGGTCGAGCAAGCTCTGTTTGGAAGCGCCGGGCGGGTTCGAACCGCGGCATCGCAGTAAGAGATTGGATGACGCCGCAGTTAATTCAGACATTCACGTACTTCGCCCAGCGCCAGCCTTCCCGGCCTCCACGTTCCCTGAATCAGGTCCCTCACCGGACGATCGAAACGCTTGGCAGGACTTAAGATAATCGAGGATGCTCGACTTCGAGACCTTCAAGGCCTGGAAGGCGTGTCGGATCAAGGTATGTGCCCCCTCGACCTCGGGCAGGATAACTTCCGTCGCTCCCACCTCCTTCAGGTCCTCAGCCTCCCTAAAGCCATGCGCTCGGGCGAGAAGGGGAATTTTTTCGTTCAGCCCCCGAAATCGTCGAACGGTAAGCGACGTCTCGTGAATGACCGGAAGCGCCACGATCACCAACGCCGCATGTTGGGCACCGGCCGCTTTCAACAGCTCAGTTTGCGAGGCATCCCCGTAGACGCAGGAAATTCCGCGTCGGCGCAACTGTCGAACGATGTCCGGGTCGCGCTCAATCACGGTGTACGGAAGCTCAAAATGATCGAGGGCGAGTCCCACCGCACTGCCCATGCGACCGAACCCACACAGCACCACATGCCCGGCTTGCTCGTCAGAAATCCCGCCTTGAATGGGCAAGGACACTCGTCCCATTTTAAAATGTAATGCAGCGATCCACCCAGGCGCATACCGAACGAGGGGCGCGTTGAGGAGAATGCTCAGCAGCGAAGCGGCCAGGGTGGCATTATACACATCCTCGCTCACATGTCCCGCCGTTTTAGCGACCTGAACCAACACGAAAGAAAATTCGCCAATCTGCGTGAGACCGACGCCCACGAGCAGGGCGGTGCCCCAAGCATAACGAAACAGCCTCACGACCAGCGTCCAAATGACGAATTTCCCCACGATAATCAATCCGAGCATGAGGCCGAGCAACGGGAGATTGGCCCACACCACGCGCGGATCGATGAGGACACCGATCGTCACAAAAAACAGAGCCACGAAAGCGTCACGGAGCGACAGGAGGCGGGCTAAGGTTTCGTGACCATATTCTGAGCCGCTGATGATCAATCCTGCCAGAAACGCGCCGAGCGCCAGGGACAACCCCGCCATCTGTGTGACGGCTGCCGTGCCGATTCCTATAGACAACGCTACCAGCAGAAAGAGTTCGGCATTTTGTGTCTTCGCAATGCGTGTCAACAACGGAGGAATGGCTTTCGCCGCGAGATAGGCGAAGGGAACCAGGATGAGGACCGCGAGCCACAAGGCCTTTCCAATCGTGGCAAAGCGGCCTGGTTCCAGAGCACCGAGCGCCGGAAGCAGGACGGTGAGCACAACCACCGCCAGATCTTCCACGAGTGTGATCCCGATCATCACCCGGCCATGCTTGGCACGCAAATCTCCACTGTCCAGCAGCAAGCGCGCCAGAACCATCGTGCTCGCCACGGACACCACCGACCCGATCACCACGCTTTGAATCCAACTCCATCCCACAACATGGCTCAGACCGACAGCGAGGAGAATGGAGAGGAAAATGCCGAGTGGCCCTCCCAGCAGGGCGACCCACCGAACTCGTAACAAATCATTTAAGGAAAATTCGATCCCGATGCAGAACATCAAGAGGATCACGCCAATCTCGGCGAACAATTCGAAACTATGGACATCCGAAATAGAGGGACCAGGGGTAAAGGGGCCGATCAGAATGCCGCCGAAGACATAGCCCAGAATCAACGGTTGACGAAGCAGATAGGCGGAGGCCCCGCCTAGGACCGCAGCGATAAAGACATACGCGAGATCTCGAAAAAAAATAGGTTCAGGGGCCATGAGTCCTCTCAGGTAGAAGGTCGTCTGCTATGCTGCAGACTAGCATGAACCAACGCTGGTTGCCGCGATAAGTAAAATGCTAAAGGACTGTTTGATAAGGACGCACGCATTGCATGTTCGGCGGGTGTCGGCTACTAGCGGTGTGTATGGCGAAGGTTCCCCCGTTTTATTTTCCTACAGTGCAGTTTTGCAGCTTGCCCGATGGCCGTAAGACAGATGATGATCAACAGCGATCGACAGAAAAGAATAATCAAGAAGCGTAATAGCTTAACAACTTTTCCTTGTGCCCATTTGCCACCGAAGCGGATTCCCAACCGCGAGCAAAACCGGGACCAGGGTTTGTACGCCGACGTAACTGTTTCGAAAGGCAGAACACCTCAACGGCCTGTCTCCGAATCGGACGCCACCGGTTCAAATGTCTAGAAGTATTTCCTATCATTCAGCATCCGCTTAGTGCCGCTGAGTCAGGCCAGCATCGGAGCCTTCAATCTCAATGGAACTCATGTTTCTAGTGAGCCCAGCGGGAGGCCACGAATGGGGCTTCGCTTATTACCTTTTCGGCAACGGGTAACTCATGGCCGAAATCCTCCCAATTCCCGTTGCAATCTCTTCTCTTCTTTCTTCGAGACACTGTAGGCTGAATACCAGAATCCACACTGAAGCCGAGCGATCAATAGCAAATCGTCGAGTGAATAAGCTTCATTGCACTGGGCGTTGAAATAACGACAGATATCAATATGCCACTCTGTAGCACCTGCAGCGCGAATATCGCCCAATAGAGGCTCAAAGGTTTCAACCACATGCCTGATCCTGTCAATATTTGGAATTGAAGAAGGAACTTCATAGGATGCAGACCCATAGAGAACTGGTCGCCCGCGGTAACGTCCTCTGCGTCCGATAATGCCAGGGTCGTGTTGCTTAGTGAATTGGAACGGAACCCGACTAGGATGAAATTCTTCACCATAGATTTGGAATGATATACACCAGGGCATATACCCTCACGAGGTCAGAGCTGTTGCAATCAATACAATGTGATGTAGGAGGGGCGGTTGTCTCCGGCAGGCCTATCTAACCGATCACCGAGGCTACATATTCCAGCTAACCAAGGCCTAACCATGCCTACTGCAGGCTGTCCTCAATTGCCGAGCATCTCAAATGTAATGTATCTTCAAGGGTACAAACGGTCTGAACCGCCTCAGTCCGCAGGTTTCCTAACTTCTCCAACAAAATAAAAAGCTGAAGGTCGTGCACGTATGAAACTCATGATCCGATGATCAAGGTCCATTCTTTTCTCGGCCTCGTAAAACGCCTCGTCTAGATCGTCGAAGTCTGGCTCAATCGATTCTAACTGTTCGTTACGCGCCTGACGATCAAGCGAAGGCGATCCACCCAGCCGTTCCGTCGACCCTCTGAGGATATTGGCGAACTCGGGGAGCTCCAGCGCCTC
This sequence comes from Nitrospira sp., assembly GCA_024998565.1. Classification (NCBI taxonomy): domain Bacteria; kingdom Pseudomonadati; phylum Nitrospirota; class Nitrospiria; order Nitrospirales; family Nitrospiraceae; genus Nitrospira; species Nitrospira sp. The sequence continues at coordinate 90,686 of JACOEM010000012.1, read as the reverse complement.
GAACGCGTTCAAGGCGTCCTTCCACACTATTCCAGTTGAGTTGAAATAGAATTGATCGTGGCCGCCATTGTTGACTTCAATGCGGTACCACATCAAGGCGTAGACAAGGCGCTGGGGAATCGAAAATCCTGACAGACTTATTTCGTATTGCTCTGGCCCATCATAGATATTAGCTGACCACAAAACCGGCTCCATGACTTCCCACGGATCTCCGGCTGCGATGGTGCCATCGTCAACACAGACCTGAACAAATTCGTTGTTCACACCATTTCTCCCTCTGGTTAAGGCACATGTCACTAGCGGTGGCAGAGTGCTTAGTGGAAAGAAGAACCCGTCACAACTTGAACCAGCAATGGCAAAGATTGGATGGTATCTGCGGAATTCTTTATTCAAAAGCCCGCAGACGTAGGGGGCGTAGTTTTCGCCGCTACCGGAATGCTGTGCTCAGGTAAGAGATCTATGGTTGCGACAGGAGGTTTACGCGTCTAAGGATACCGTTTAAACCTATTCCTGCTGTGGTGACCAAGGCTTCGAGCGTTAGCCCTCGAAGAATGAAAAAGTATGTATGGCGTCCAAATTGCTCAACGGACTGTATCCGTGTCGGACGCTGAAATTTGAACTGCTGAGATCAGCCTAAGATCTTTGTCCAAGAAGCCTAGGATATAATTGCATGGCTCTAGCACAGCCAGGTGAACTCACCGTTTAATTCTTTGGCTAAAACTATGCCCGCGTTTCCACAGTCATGACAAAAATAGTGTGCATGCGGCAACCGATTAGCTACTTCCGAGAATTCATTGCTCTTCTCGGAAAGTTCTTCTAAGACTGCCTTAGACCTCTCAATTTTTTGTCGTGCCATGTCAGGAGTCGTATTTTCGCAGTTCCAGTCGGAGTAGCTATTCACATGCAAGGCTTTGTCCCCATCTTTCCAAAAAACGACCTCGTTGTAGAGAACAGCCTGCCCCTCAAGGAATAGCCGTATTCCTAATTCAAATCTTCCTGGGCTTGCACCGGTAATGTCCATTGGAGAATTTCGCTCAAGCGAAGTGTTAAACGATACTACTTCAAGCTCACTTTTTCGGCAATTCGGCCATCCTACTTTGACCATATAGATCAAGTGAAGCGGGGGCTGCGCCCCCGATCCCCTCGGCCGTCCGGTCCGCAGGACCCGAAGCGGCCGGCGGGCCTCGTTGGGCGGAACGTCCGCACTCGTAAGCATTCCGATGGTCTCAACTTCGGTTTCTTCTTTCATTGTTTGTCGCGAACGATGGAACAGACCGACGGCCAAGCTGACGCTTCGCCGCCTGGCATGAGGAAGGGGTATAGCTCCCTGTCACTCGTCACGGATAAAAGACTGGTGACAGGGAGAAATTGATCAGCTCGGCTCAGCCTTATCGCCATCACGTGAGTCCCGTGCAATAGAGCCGGTTGAAAGGGATCGCCGTGAAAGTCTGAACCGCACCGGGAGTAAAACCGGGAGCAAGGGGAATGACGAGGGGCGGGGCCTAGTCAGGAAAAATTACCCGGAATGCCAGGGAGGTGCTTATTCCGTCGCCAAGAACAATCGTAAGGGATCCGGATCGAGCAAGCAGGGTATGGAGGCGCCGGGCGGGTTCGAACCGCCGCATCGCAGTTTTGCAGCTTGCCCGAGGGCTCTACGACCCATGAAGATCAACAGCGACAGACAGAGAGTAAGGCCATTAAATAACAAGGTGTTACGACATTTTATTGGTGCCCATTTACGACTAAAGAGGACTCCCAACCGGGAGCAAAATCGGGAGTGGAACCGGGACTAAAACCGGGATCAGGGTTTGTACGTTGCCGTAGATTGGTGGGAAGCGAATCAGTTCCCAATAACACTGCCCGTCAAAACCAACATACTAATTAATTATTAATTTGCCGTAGATCCTCAATAAAATACTTCGGGTTTCGTTTCCGCACAAGATCTACAAGAAAGCTGTCTGCGATGGAGGTTACCAAGCCCAGAGCGGGGTCATACACTCCCGCCATTGTCGTAGCCAAAAGACGCAAAGTCTTGCCTTTGTGAGTCGAAACAAATGGAATATCATGCATTAATCTCCCGTATTCCTTGGCAATTACGTGAGGACTGTCACGACACTTTTCATGAAACCACGCTCTAAATTGAACAGCATCTCTAGTCCCTCGCTTAATCAAAATGTCATGCAGGCGTGCTGGTCTATCTGGAATCGAAGCATCTATTACATAACTCGCGATATCGGGAACTTCTGTAATTTCTTTCAGGGATCCAAATCTCTCAAAAGGACTAGATCTAGCACTGCCTCGCTGCTGTTTCGCCTTCAATACGTGACCAACAGGCGTTCCAGTAGCTGTATCCGTGCAACCAGTCTGTAATGCAAGCAACATTTCTAGATTGGCGCGGGCGATTCTAAGAACGGAATCAATTTCATCTCGCTCTTCGAAAGTCTGAATTTCCCCACACCTAAATTGATTGGGCTCAACACCAAACAAATGATCAAGACTGGTATTCCTGAGGCTAAAAGCAGTCCTTAAATATGGGCCATCTAAAATATCCTTGTAGGACTCCTCGCGGATCAGAGAAACCATCTTCTCCATCGGGAATGTTTGGGTGTTCTCAAGGATCATCCTACTTAAGTTCACCCTTCTCGGCTTCGTACTGAGCCCATTCAGGGCCCACTCCAAGGTTGAATCATCATCCGCAAATTGATCTACAGGGCGAGTTTGGTCGTGAAGAATGTCGTATGATGCAAGGCCACCCCCGTTCCCTATGTACGCAAGTGCCCCTTTCACACGTACAAAACTAACTGCATTATTTTCAATCAGCTCTGCAACGCCATCTTCTCCAAAAACACTTATCAAAATAACAACCGACATGAAGTCATGAGTTGGGACAATAACCTTGTCATACAGAAGCATGCTATCCAAAAAGGTCGATAGAGGATGCCGGCCGTTCCGTATGAAATTTTCATATCTTTCATTTGGAGATCCAGGATCGAAGTAACTCCACATGTTTCCAGCAAACAGTGCCATCGGATTAATCGGAGCGGGCTCACCTAAGAAACTAAGTTTCCACTTGAACCACTGAGGCGTCCCTTTTTTTAGTTTAATTCTCATGGATCCTTTTTTCGTTCAGCCTTTGCCTTTCCGGCACCCCTCTGCATTAAAGATTATCGAAATATAACCTCATTAGATCGACATTTCGAGGTTCCTCAGAGGCTCGCGCAAAATCTTTAGGCAATCGGCGAGCGCTTCCTTGAAACTGAATCCTCCCGCCCAAAAGTTAGGCTTCCGCCTGAGAACCCAAAGGAAGGGTCGTCCTACTTTGACCATATAGATCAAGTGAAGCGGGGGCTGCGCCCCCGAGCCCCCCGGCCGTCCGGCCCCGGCAGTCCGGAGCGGCCGGCGGGCCTTCGTGGTCAGCATATTTCGCGTCTAGTTGATAATCCTGGGCAGACAAAGTCTTCATCTCAACTCTGCATGGCCACTAATTCACCAAGGGGACGGCCAAGCTAGCGCATCGCCGTCACCACTTGAAAATAACCCTGCATTTCCTCCCTCTCACCCCCTGAGAAGCCAACAGGTGGTGACAGGGTGGGGCGGATATAGAGCCTATAACTAAGTATTAGAAGTAAAGATTTGTGAGTACCAGCATAGAAGTGACCACCTGTTCCCAGGTGGTCACCGTGTTCTGGAACGCGCGAGCGAAATAGACTAGCGACTGAGAATATCGAGGATTTCATCCAATGGTCGAATGGTCCCCAACAGGAGAGGATCACCGAAACGCCTATTATGACGGTTCTCCTTGACCTTGAGCAATCCAGTCACAAGATTGTTGAAATCATCCAGCTTGGATGTTTCAAAGTAGGTAATAAAATCCCAATCATCCAACCCGCTGGAGTGATAGAGCTTCCGTTTCACCGTCTTCAAGTATGCGACCGTCGCATCCGTGTGTTCCTTCATCAGGCCTGTTCGGGTGTCTTGTCCAGAAATCCACCATTCTGCGTCCTTGCGTATAGGAACCACTATAACGTATGGGCTGCCCTGAGGTGGCGGTGTCTTCAACTCCCCCTTCAGTTCTTCTGGGAAGCTAGGGACATAATTTAGGGTTTTGGTGATGCCATTGAAGGTGTCAGTATTTTTCATATCCATCCCCATAGTGGTCCCCATGAGGTCTAACAAGAAGTTCTGATTATGAACCATCTCTTTCGAGTGAATCCTGACAAGTACATCAGCTCTCTCAGACAGACCACGAAGCAAATGCGTATCGACTATTAACTTATCGGCGTGCTTTTCGAACACCTTTTTCATTTCGGAGGCCGCCTTGACACGCGCTTCATGATCCATCTGCCACCAGTGCTCCCCCATCTTGAACACAGCAAACGTTGCGTAGACACCAGGATCCTTTAAGAGCTTGTCGTGATCCATGGCCGCCTCACTCACTACAGACAACATGGGAAGGAAGCATAATAGAAGCGCAACCATCGAAATCTGACTGATTCTCTTCATAAGTCCGTTCTCCTTTTCGGTTAAAAGGGCTGGTACAACCCAATGCATGGTCAAGCATAGCCCTGCCCCTTCACATCGATCTCACGAAATTGTCACATTTTTATCACGCCTGATGTGGCGAGCGGCCCGTAACGGTCGAGAACAATAGAGACTAGAAGTGCACGGTGGGCAGTTCAAAGCTGATGATGGTTCCGATGTTAGGTATACTCTCTGCTCGAATTGTACTTCCATGTAGCTCTAGGATTCGCTTAGTAATGGCCAGCCCGAGCCCAGCTCCTCCAGGCTGATTTTGTCGATTCGCCCTATAAAAACGATCAAAAATATAAGGCAAGTCGTGATCAGCGATACCACAGCCAGTATCAGAAATTCGTATCATAACCGAGCCGGATTCGTGGCTTAACGAAATCGCAATGGTCCCTCCGCTCGGTGTATAGCGAGTAGCATTATTGATTATGTTTTCTAGCGCCCGCTCGATGAGGCCGATATCAGCCTCCACAAATGGCAGATCATCTGTAAAACTGCTCTTTAGGGCTATCCCCCTATTTGCGACGGTGAGTTGAAACTTTTGACACACATCCTGGACAAGCTCGGCTAAAGAAAATTGTTCGCATTGAATGCGAGCTTCACGCGAATCTAAGCGAGCCAATTCAAAGAGTTCCCCCACAAGCTCCCTAAGCCGTTGGCTTTGCTTGAGGGCAATGTCGAGAAACGTCCGGTATTCCTCTCGTGTAAGCGTCCCTTCTTTCATCAGTAACGTTTCCAGATACCCATGCAAGGATGCCAGGGGGGTACGCAAATCATGGGACACATTGGCCACCAACTCACGCCGAAGGATGTCCGTCTGCTTCAAAGTGGCCACTTGCTGAAGAATTCGTTCTACCATCCGATTGAATGTGGACCGGAGCCGATCAATTTCATCACTATTCCGCTCAGGAATGAAATCCTGAGGATGCAGCTCGAGCGCCTCTGAAAAATCGCTCTTTGCGAACGTTTCCATCGTCGATGCTAGTTTGGTTAACCTTCTGGTGAGCATGTTGAATAGAAAGAGACCGCCCAAAAGAGCGAACAGTAAGCCGGTAAGTGCTGCCCAGAGACTCAGCCGGAAGATGTAGCTCCGATTCAGCATATCGGCGACGGAGTCATACTCCTCTCCGCCAAGGACAATGTACAGATATCCTGTTGGTTGTCCGTGTAAGGGTATGGCTGAAACAGAAAAGACCTTCTGGCGAGTCGCATCACGGGGATCGTCACCAAGAATAGGAAATGCGTCCGCCTCGGTGAGAAAACGATGTATTGGTTCTAACGAGACAGCCGAGCGCTTGACCTTCTCAGTGGGAGCGGAGAAGTTGACTATGCCCCCATTCTCATCAAGCAAGTACATCTCAATGCTCGGATTGATAACCATAAGTAGGTGAAACAGTTCTTTCAGAGCGTACGGACTCACCTCTCCTTGGCTGCTTAGTAACTGGTCAGCAACAATGTTTCTGGCCAGAGCACGGTTCAGCTTCTGATTCACTTCCTGCTGATACATGCGCGTCGTGAAGACCGTTAGGAGAGTGTATAGAACCCCAACCGCACAAAACAGGAAGAGCAACACAAGGGCGAGTTTGCCGTAGAGTGACCGCGACATGGTCAGTCCTTTAAGCCGGATCCTTCTAGTTCACAGAATTTGTATCCGACGCCCCACACAGTCAGAATAAAGTCGGGCTTGGCCGAATCCTTTTCAATCTTGGCGCGCAATCTGTTGATATGGGAATTTACCGTGTGTTCATAGCCGTCGTGACCGTAACCCCAGACCGAATCGAGAAGCTGACTGCGCGTATAAACTCGGCCTGGATGGGATGCAAACTGCAGGAGCAAATCGAACTCTTTGGCCGTGAGATCCCTCAAGCTGCCTCTCACTGTGACCTTCCGTTTTTCAACATCGATGAAGAGGCCCTTTGCGCGGATAGTTTTCTGAAGGTCCTGCGTCTTATCTCTAAATGCTTCAGAACGGCGGAAGAGGGCCTTTACACGTGCGAGCAGTTCTCGAACACTAAATGGTTTAGTAACATAGTCGTCAGCACCAACTTCCAGCCCAAGGACCCGGTCTATTTCTGAGGATTTCGCAGTCAACATGAGGATGGGTGTATAGGTGGGGAGCGATCGAAGCTGCCGACATATCTCTAACCCGTCGATGCCAGGCAGCATCACGTCAAGAATAATAAGGTCATATCTCTTCGAGAGCACACATTGAAGGCCATCCTCTCCGGTTTTGGCGATCTCTACGGCATATGCGGTGTCGGTCAGGTGCATCTCCAAGAGCCGACCAATATCTAAGTCGTCTTCTACGACAAGAATTTGTTTAGCCATAAAAACCATATATTCGAGGCAGCAGGAATGCCTTTAGCATAGCGTCCGTCACAAATTCATCACAGCCATAGATTATAGACCCAACTGAAAAAATCCTGGCATGCTGAGGAAATGTCCGCTTTCAATGCCAAGGCCTGGTTTAATCGAGCGAATATTCCATGTGGCGGTAGCCGAGAATTTTAAGAATCGAGACTACGAGTGGTCAGCCCGCACAGTCGATACAGAGCCAGATTTCGCATGTGACGTCATGCTCCCTATAACAAAACCGCACCCACGCCCGTTCAAATTGGCAAAACTCGCAGAGCCGTTCCTTCGTATGCTCAGAACAGAGACAGGCTTTGCGCGCACGATCATACGTGGTGGCTTCCCGTCTGCAACCTGCCGGCCCAAATAGACTCGGCAGCTTCAGATCGCATCGATGCCAGATCATCCTCACACCTCCTGATAGACAAGCCCCTTCCCCAGCACGAGTTGCAGAATGGTGCCGCTAAACCAAATGGGATGCCCTGACAGCAGATCCTCCCAGGTCTTGATGAAAACGATCCTCGGGATTTCAATCTCGCCTCTGATCCGTCGGTAGGCATTCCTGGTCGACCATTGATGCCGCATCTCCTCCCACAGTCGGCTGATGGGAAAGCCCAGCGACCGCTTCCAGGACCAACACATATTCACGTAGCCACATTGATCCTGGACGTACTGGCTGATGACATAGCGGCTGAGACGGTTTCGTGAACGATGGCTAGGCTGATAGGCCTTGATCCAGACCACCGGAGCCCCGTGGAGGGCTTGCCACTGGGAGGAAAGCCATTCCTGAGAGATCCAGAAGCGGCGGGCGCGCTCCCCGTCCGGCACCCGCCAGGCCCAGAAGATATGGAGGACGCCATGCCCTTCCTCAGTCCGGACCTGGTAATACTCCAACCCCTGAAAGCCGAGCTGGCGTTCGATCCGCTGACGCAGTTGTTTATGATGGTAGGTCAGCTTCTCCGCATCCCCGCCTTCTGCCGTGGAGAGCGTGACCCAGAGCACCTGGAACTGGTGGCATTCCCAGAACCAAAGCAGCGACCGGACGCGGTGATAGCCTCGTTTCTGCTTTCGCGTCCATTCCCCGGCGACGGGCTCCCGCCGGAACTCCTTCCAGCGGCTCATCGGGCACCTTCCGCTTGAGGGATGGCAGGTCTGAGGCCGGCAGACAGAATCCGTTCGAGTTCTTCGATGGGAATCCGTACGGCGCGCACCGACGGCTTCACATAGGCGATCTGCCGTTTCAGGATGTATTTCCTGATCGTGCTTTCCTTGAGCCCTAACCGATTTGCCGCTTCTCGAATGGTGATCAATTTTGTACTCGGGACCATCGGGCACCTCCTTGGTAATGAGTGAATCATTTCTGTTATGCCTAATACTTATTAGGCATAACGCTCATTGACATGCATTACCATTGACGAGGTACACTCCCCAAGAGTTTTCAGTCCCAAGGTGCCTCGTTCACCTCCAGTTTTTTCATATGAAATGGGGTGGAGTGATGAAGCTGCCGAAGCCAGCTACAGAAGGAGAGGTCAGATGACCATAGACCGTGCCGCAATTTTTGAGCAGTTCTACGGCGAGATGAAGAAGGCCAGAGAGCGGATTCTCACCACAGCAGACGGCGAAGTCGGCTGGCTCTTGAAGTTTATCCAGACCGACCTAGAAGCTCTCACGCCAAGTGAATGGATGGTCCTGGCTTTCGAGGTGGCCAGCTTTGTGGATGACGTCGCGAATCGCCATGGGGAGGAAATCGCGACAGAAGGAGGGTGGAGCGTCCAATCTATCCCAGGAGAGAGGTTTCGTGGCACTATTCCAAGCAGCGCAGAGGCCAAGGAGGTTCAGACCATGGTCCTCCACAGCCTGGAAAACTTATGGGAAAAGGCAGTGACTGCCTTCACGTTCCCTCAATTCACCATCATTGTCACACTGCCTGGCGCGGACCACGAACGAAAAGGGAATGTGTTTGTTGCCACAAAGCGAAAAGTGAAGGAGTTTGAATATCGGTTCGCCCATTTATTGGTCGACTATTCCGGGCGAATTCGCCGTTGCCCAGAATGCCAACGGATTTACTTAGCGATTCGGTTTGATCAAACATACTGCGGTCCTCGGTGCCAGACACGAGTGGCCACTCGTAAATGGCGAGAGAAACATCTACCGAAGAAACAAAAAGCCTCAGTAGGTAGGACTGGCACAACGGCGGATTCCGACATGAAAAACCGAAAGGGAAAGCCCGATGGCAAGGCGAAACGGTAAAGACCGTGGGGTGGTGTTTAAGCAAGGCGGTTGGTGGGTCCGCCTGTATGTGAATGGCCGGGAGAAATGGTTCCGGGCGGACTCCAAGAGCCAAGCCAAGACACTGTACGGTCGGTTGCGGTCCGAGGCTCGCGAAAATCGCTACTTTCCCGAGAAGTATGCCGTCTCCAAGGAATTGACCCTCCGGGCATGGATTGCGCGGTATCTGGAAGGCGTGACTTCACCAGGTCTTCGGAATGTGCATCGCTATGGAAAGTTCTGGTCGAAGCTCCTAGGACGGAAGCTTCTGACCGAGATTACCGCCGACGACTTACGGCATATCCAAGCCAAAATGAAGCACAAGGGCACACGAACCGCCCGAACGATTAACCGCTACTTTGGAGCCCTGCGACGCATCCTGAACTTGGCGATTGCCGATGGTTTGCTTTCGGCCAATCCAGTCAAAGGCGTGAAGTTCTTTTCAGAACCAGCCGGGCGACTACGGTTCCTTAGTGATAGAGAAATCTCCAGCCTGCGCGATACCTTGCCTCCAGAGCACTGGTTGATTGTGGCCTTCGCTCTCGAAACAGGGTTACGCCTCACCGAGCAGTTTCATTCGCGCTGGGACTGCCTGAACACCGAACAGGGCATCTTGACCATTCCATTGAGTAAGTCCGGCAAGACCCGCCACGTCATTCTGACGGATGCCGCGCTGGACATCGTCAAGGGTCTCACCTCGTGGATGCACAGCCCATTCCTGTTCCCGAGTCCTCTTACCTCCGCACAACCGATGCAGGGGCGCAACTTTGTGGTGAAGATCTACGAGCCAGCCTTGAAGCGAGCTAAAATCGAAGATGTCACCTGGCACACCTTACGGCATACCTTCGCGTCTCGGGCTGTCATGGCAGGAGTGGATATCAGGACAGTGCAGGAACTGATGGGCCATTCCACGATCACGATGACAATGCGCTACGCCCATCTCTCCCCGGCCCATCTGCGAACGGCGGTAAATCGAGCGAGTTTAGGAGCGATTGCGTCGAAAAGTGCGAGTGGAACCGGGAGTAAAACCGGGAGTAACGAAAATCAGCGGGTGGAACAGGGTCCGGTCAGAATCACCGAACCCTCTGAGATATCTGCAGGAATGATTGGAGGCGCCGGGCGGGTTCGAACCGCCGCATCGCAGTTTTGCAGACTGCTCCCTTAGCCACTTGGGTACGGCGCCACGGGGGGTGATTATAGAAGGGAGCAGGGCTGGAACACAACCGGCAAAACGGCCCTAGTCGAGCAGTTGGGACGACACTGTTGGCCTGGAAATCGGCGGCTTACCGCTTGGTAGGAAGCACAGGAATATCGCGGACGATAGTCGAATGTTCATCCGGCGCATGGCCGATCAATTCCCACCCAGGCTCCGCCTGCCCATCTGACGATGCTGCCGTTTCGTGAGTCACGCCGGCGGCCTCGGCTTCTTTTTCCTTGGCCAGTAACTCAACCTCGTGGATCAGCGTGTCCATGAGTTCTTCAAGCGGCACTTTCCGCATCAACTTGCCCTTCTTGAAGAGGATACCCTTGCCTTCCCCGCCGGCGATACCGATATCCGCTTCCTTGCCTTCCCCGATGCCGTTCACGACACAGCCGAGCACGGAGACGTTCAGCGGCGTCTTGATATGGCTGAGCTTCTTTTCCAGTTCATTCGCCATGCGCACCACATCGATCTCAACCCGGCCGCAGGTCGGGCAGGCAATCACGTTGATGCCGCGATGGCGCAACTCCAGCGACTTGAGGATCTCGAACCCGACTTTGACTTCCTCCACCGGATCCGCCGCCAATGAGACTCGGAGGGTATCACCGATCCCTTGCGACAGGAGCCAGCCAAGGCCGATCGCGGACTTCACCGCGCCCGTCATGGCCGTACCGGCTTCTGTGATTCCGATATGCAGGGGATAATTGGCCTGGGTGGAGAACAAATAGTAGGCATCGATGGCATGGTGCACGTCGGAAGCCTTGAGCGACACCTTCATATTGGTGAAGCCCTCGTCTTCCAAGGCATGGACGGCGTTCAACGCCGACTCCGACAGGGCTTCGGGAGAGGGCCAGCCATACTTGTCCAACAGCGGACGTTCGAGCGAGCCGCCATTGACGCCCACGCGCAAGGGAATGCCCCGCTCGTTGACGGCCTTGATGACTTCCTGCACCTTCCACCAGGCCCCGATGTTGCCCGGATTGATGCGGACGCAATCCACCACCTCCGCCGCCTTGAGGGCTAAGCGGTGGTCGAAGTGAATGTCGGCGATCAGCGGAACCGTCATCGCGGCTTTGATCTGGGGAAGCGCCGCTGCCGCCTCGTCATCAGGGACGGCAACACGAATGAGTTCACATCCGGCCTCTTCCAGTTGACGGATCTGGGCCACCGTGGCGTTCACATCGCGTGTATCCGTCGAGCACATCGACTGGACTGAAATCGGCGCATCTCCGCCGATCTTGACCGATCCCGCTTGAATCTGCCGCGTCTTTTTTCTCGTGATATGCATCAGCTTCTCGGCTTATGTCCTGTTTCGGCACACCTCGACATCAACTAGCTGCCCTGCTCATCGCCGTGCGGCAAACTCCCCACCAGCGACGCCAACCGGGCTGCATCATCCGTGGCCACACTCGCCCCGAACAACGCCTTCACGTTGTTGTAAATGCCGTCGGCTGTCAGGCCATATCGTTCGCGCAGCAGGTCTTGCGGACCCTGCTCGATGTACCAGTCGGGAAGACCGATCACCTTCGTTCTCAGGTTCGTGATACCTTCTTCCGACAGGGCTTCCAAGACGGCGGAACCAAACCCGCCCATCTTGCAGCCTTCTTCGACAGTCACCAGACAGCGCACGTTCTTCGCCGTCTTGATGATCAATTCCGTGTCGAGAGGTTTCACGAAACGGGCGTTGACCACCGCGGCGGAGATCCCCTCCTGCGCCAACCGTTCGGCCGCTTTCATGGCTGGCCAGACGGTGACTCCGATCGCCACAATCGCCACATCCGTGCCTTCCCGCAACAACTCGCCCTTGCCGATCGGCAACGCCGTCGGTTCGGGATCCATCGGCACCCCGAGACTCACGCCACGCGCGTACCGTACCGAGGCGGGCCCGTCATGCGTCACACAGGTCTTCATCATGTGCTGCAGCTCGTTTTCGTCCTTCGGTGCCGCGACCACCATGTTCGGCACATGGCGCAGGAAGGCAAAATCGAACGCACCGTGGTGCGTCGTACCATCCTCGGCCACCAGACCGCCCCGGTCGATGCAGAAGGTCACCGGCAAATTCTGGGTGGCCACATCGTGCACCACCTGGTCATAGGCCCGCTGCAAGAATGTGGAATACAGCGCGACCACCGGCTTCATGCCCTGCGCAGCCATACCGGCGGCGAAGGTGACGGCATGTTGCTCGGCGATACCCACGTCATAAATCCGATCGGGGAAGACCTTCTCGAACGCATTGAGGCCCGTGCCCTCGCACATGGCGGCGGTAACAGCCACGATCCGCTTGTCCTGATGAGCGACTTTGATCAGCGCATCGATCGCCATACTCGTATAGCTGGGGCGCGCGGCTTTCTTGGCCGGCACACCCGTTTCACGCACAAACGGCGGACAGGCATGGAACCAGACCGGATTATCCATCGCCGCCTGATAGCCCAAGCCCTTCTTCGTGATCACATGCAGCAGGACCGGGCCCTTCATTTTGAGCACGTTCTCCAAGGTCGGCAGCAGGTGCTCGAAATTGTGTCCATCGATCGGTCCGGCGTACTGGAAGCCCAACTCCTCAAACAACAGACCCGGAAGAATCGCCCCCTTGGCCAGCTCCTCGGCGCGGCGGGCGATTTTCTGCACCTCCAAGCCGATGTGAGGAATCTTCCGCAACAGTTGGCCGGTTTCTTCCCGCATACGTGCGTAGAATTCGCCGGTGAAGGTCCGGTTCAGGTAGGCCGAAATCGCCCCGACGTTCTTCGAGATGGACATCTGGTTGTCGTTCAGGACGACGATGAAATCCTTGTTGGTGCCGCCGGCATGGTGCAACCCTTCGAGGGTCATCCCGGCCGTCATGGCGCCGTCACCGACCACGCAGACAACTTTGTGTTTTTCGTTCCGCTGCTCGCGCGCTTCCACCATGCCGAATGCGGCGGAGACGCCGGTGCCGGCGTGCCCGGCGTTGAAAGTGTCGTAGACGCTCTCTTCACGCTTACAGAACCCGCTCAACCCGCCGTACTGCCGGAGCGTATGGAACTGCTCCCGGCGTCCGGTGAGCAGTTTGTGGGTATAGGCTTGATTGCTGGTATCCCACACAATTTTGTCTTTCGGCGTATCCAGGAGATATTGCAGCGCGACCGTCAGCTCCACCACACCCAGATTGGAGGCCAGGTGCCCCCCGACATTCGAAACCACCGTAAGGATCTGCTCACGGATCTCCTGGCACAGTTCCGGAAACTGCTCAGGGGAGAGGCGTTTCAAATCAGCGGGACTGTGGATATTTTTCAGCAGAGACATTGCACAATCTCCTTGTCAAATGATGACAATTGGACGCAGGTATTCATTCAGTGGGAACAAGCCGTATAGAGAAGGTCGCGACGAAGCAGCGAAGAAGTTTCGTATAATCGGCTCATCCTCACATATGGCACTGCCTGTGTCAAGATTTCGCCTTCCCTCGCACCAAAAACTTCGCCCTCCCGACTACGACCGGAACCGGTAGGTGAGGACGGTGGAGAGGGTAAAGTCCGCCGCGCTCCCGGTGATGAAATCCAGATTCTCCACTCCATAGAGCTGCCAGAGCAGACCGGGAAGGATTCGATAACTCACCCCCAGCACCGACTCCGTCACGCCCTTATCCAGGACGCGCGTGCCTGTCCCGTGAAACGGCGGGGAATAATAATCGAATTGGGCCGTGATGGAAAAGTTCTCCGTCCAGAGATATTCCACGGCGACCAACCCGCTCACCACCGGCTGGAGTCCCAACCCGGCAATCCGTCCCGTGGGAAACACCCCGTTGAGATTCGCGTACAGGATCCAGTTATCGGCGAACTTCTTATCCAGCGCTAGGCCGATACCGGCGTCAGGATGCCCGCTGCCGAACACTTCGCCGGTGTCTCCGGTCGGAGCCTTGACCCCGACCCGAACCGACAGGGCCGGAAGGCTCGAGGTTTCTTTGAGAATCTGGTATTTGCCGTAGAACGAGATGTCTCCCAATCCCGTCGCGCCTTCGTTTCCTTGAAACAACGTGCGGGATCTATTTGAAATATTGAAGGCGTACCCGGTCTCCCGCAAGGCCTTGCGCGGCGGCGCCACGCCGGTCGTGCCCCGTTCCACCCCGATGATCGCCCCCTCCATGAAGCCCCGGTACCGATGATAGCCTGGAATCTCTGCGCCAAGCTCCAACCGATCGGTGAGACCATATCGGAGAAAGAGGCCGGCCCGAAGTGTTTCAAACTTCATCGCCACCTCGGCTTGCGCCTCACTGTCCCTGGCAATGCTGGCCGTATTCGCCGCTTCCAGCCGCACATCGAAATCGCCCTTGCGAAGCACCGTCGCCCGCTCGCCCGGCATGGCCAGGACCAGTTGATCCAGCGCTTGAAAGTTTCTGACTGGAAACGGACCGAAGCCTTCCGCTCCGGCAGCAGGCGGCAGAACACTCAGGAGTGCAAGGAGACAGAAGCAATGAATGGTGTACCGCAAGAGTAACCCCGGCCGTTCACTCAGTGGCACTTAGTAGGGAAAGTCTAACCCTGCGAAGACCGCTCCGCCCTCGCGACTGTACCCGTAATCGACCCGGCCGACGACATTGGGACGAACGATGGCGCGAAACCCCAACCCCGGGGTCATCCGATAATCTTGAAAGCTGACGTCTTTGAATGAGTTGAAGACCTGCCCCGTGTCGAGAAACGGCGCCACCTCGAAATCCGCAGTCACTCCGGCCAGTTTCGTCCTCAAGATGTGAATTCGCTCTTCGATACTGAAGGCAATCAGATGTTTGTCGATGTACCGGTCCAAGCCGAACCCGCGCAGATTGTTCTGCCCCCCGAGCGAAGACTGTTCGAAAAACGGCACCTGGGATCCGATCGTCGCCTGCAGGTCGGCGCGAACCACCAGGATGGCGCGCTTGGACTCGCTGGGGAATAATTTTTTGACTTCGAGTTCGTACCGCGAATAGACCGGGTGGTCGCCGTTTTTCACATTTTGATTCAGTTCGGCATAGGCGGTGATGGCCACGCCGTCTGTGGGAGTCACCAGACTGTCACGGGTGTCGTAATAAAACGAGGCGCGGTGGCCCACGATGATGGACTCGCCTTGAATACCGTCAACCGTGGGAAATTGCTCGACCGAAAAGGGCAGATCGATCGCCCCACGCTGAAGCTGCACCTGCCGGACCCGCTGCCCGACGGAAATCTGCGTCACTTCATTCGCGTAGAGACCGAGGCGCCAGTAGGCGCGCGCTTCCCTGGCCGTATAGTTGGACTCGGCGGCCTGGGTCGTCGCCTGTCCGAGGCCGAAGAACCGGGAAGTCGCGTTCTTAAAAAAGGTGCCGCCGAAATTCAGTGAATATTGCCCGTTGCCGAATGCCGGATCGACATAATCGAACAACACCTTGCGTTCGATTCGTTCGGTCAACGAGGCGATGAATCGCATCTGTCGCCCACCCGGATCGTACTTGAACAGATTAAAGACCCCGCGTGTCCCCACGATTGAGTTCTGAATGAGCATGGGCGCCATCAGATACTTCAGTTCTCCGTCCGGATCCGCAATCAGGATGGGCGCAATCAAGCCGGCGTCGTTGCCGTCGTTCCGGCTGGTCGAGACGGAGGGAACCGGGAAAATCTGCGTGTCGGCGCCCGCCGGAGCCGGAAGGCTCAGGAGCAGCAGACCGGCCAGCGCCAGACAGCTTCGAATCGACGACAAATAGTGACACTGCATGGCGCTCGCCGGAATCGCTCGCTCCCTACCGGACCTACGGAGCTTTGATCTTGTCGGATTTCTTGCGGAGTTGATCGACGAGTTCGGGATACGAGGAGGTATGGAGGATCTTTGTGAATTGTCCGCGGTAATTGTTCACCAGACTGACGCCATCAACCACGACATCATACACATGCCAATCGTTGCTCTTGTTCAGCAACCGGTAATCCATGGGGATTTCAGTTTTCCCGGAGAGCACCTTGGTGCGGACTTCCGCATACTCTTTCTCCGTCCGCTCGTTCAAATACTGCACACCCTCGCCGGAATAGGTCTCCACACGATCCGCGTACGTATTGGTCAAGAGCGTCCGGAACAAATCGACGAACTCCTGCTTGTCCTTGTCGGACAATTGATTCCACTGCGCACCCAACGAGCGCCGGGACATCTCCGGATAGTCGAACCGCTGGGCTACCACTTTTTCCAGGCGCTGCCGCCGGTCCTCCAGGCGGGCCGGGGCTTTCAATTCTTTATCGTTCAGGATCCTGAGCACCTCGTCGATGGTGCCCTTGATCGAATCAGTCGCCGGTCCGGCCATGGCGGACGAAAGCCCGCCCACCACTATCTGCAGGGCCAGCACGACCCCGATCATCATCCAACGGCTTGTCTGCATTCCAACACCTCTCCTTTGAGTGGTGAGTTTCGTCCCCCACCGGCCTGGCTTGTTCACGTCCGTTACCTGGTGACTGAAACCGATCAGGTTAGTTGACCTTCCCGTGTACATACTGGCTGACCAATTCTTCGAGATCAAGTCCGGACTCGGTATCGCGAATCTTGTCGCCGGGTTTGAGCTGGTCTCCGCCACCGCCCACCGAGAGGGCCAGATACTTGTCCCCGATAATCCCGCGAGTCTTGATCGAGGCGATCGTATCGGAATACAACTTCACGCCGTCTTGAATGGCCAATGCCACCAGGGCACGGTCGCTGCTCAGGCCGATATGCCGGACACGTCCCACCTCGACACCGGCGATTTCGACCGACGCCCCAGGCTTGAGTCCCGACGCAGACGTAAACTCCGCCTCGACCGGGTAATTGTGCCCGCCGATGACTTCCAGTTTTCCCAACTTGATGGACAGGTAACCTAGGCAGGCGATCCCGACGAGCACAAAGATTCCCACCATCAATTCCAGCTTTGCGCGTTCCATAACGTCTCCTAATCAGAGGGATGCAGTCGGCAGCCCCTTCGGCGTGACGGTCCCGGCGACAAAAATAAACTCCCGAATCTCTTCGTCCGTTGTCTTCACAAACTCGTTCGAAGGCGCCATTTCGGCGATCCGGCCGTTCTTGAGCATCGCCACATAATCGGAAATCCCGAAAATTTCCGGAATCTCGTGACTGACCATGACGGCGGTAAACTTGAATTGCTGCTGCATCGCCACGATCAGATCATGAATGGCTTTCGCCATCAACGGATCGAGCCCCGTCGTCGGCTCGTCGAACAGAATGATCTCGGGCTCCATGACCAGGGCGCGCGCCAACCCGGCGCGTTTGCGCATGCCGCCGCTCAGTTCGGCGGGAAACTTATGGCCCATGCCCTTCAGCCCCACCTGCTCCAGTTTCTCCTCGACCCTCCGGGTGACGATCTCGCCCTTCAGGCGAAGTTTCTCGCGCAGGGGGAAGGCGACATTCTCAAATACCGTCATCGAGTCGAACAGGGCCGCACCCTGGAACAACATGGCGAACTTCTTGCGCACCTCATTGAGCGCCTGCCCCTTGAGTCGCGCAATGTTCGTCCCGTCGATCCAGACCTCACCCCGATCCGGCTGCATGAGGCCAATGATATGCTTCAACAGCACGCTCTTGCCTTCGCCGCTTCGCCCGATGATCGTGGTCAACTTTCCAGTAGGAATGGTCAGGTCCACGCCCCGCAACACCGGCTGCTTGCCCAAAGTCTTTTCAACGCCGACCAGTTTAATCATGGAGCCTCGTGAGCGCAAAATGCGTACCCTACGGTCGCATTTCCATCCTCCTCGTACGTTTCACGTCTCACGCTTGAGCCTTCACGACGTTACAGCAGCACCGACGTCAAAAAATAATCCCACACCAGAATCAAGACCGCCGAAAGCACCACGGCTTCGGTCGTCGCGGTCCCCAACCCCTCGGCGCTATGCCTGGTGTGAAAGCCTTTGTAACAACAGACCCAACTGATCAGCAGGCCGAAGCTGATGGATTTCAAAATGCCTCCGTAGACATCCTTCCACTCGACGGCCGACTCAATCGAACTCCAGTAGGCGCCTTCATTCCCGTTCAACAATTGCACGCCGACGACGTACCCCCCGTAAATCCCGACGACGTCAAAGAGCGCGACCAGCAGCGGTACGGCGATGAGACTGGCGACGAGTTTAGGCCCAATCAAGTATTGCAGTGGATTGATGGCCATCGTGTCCAGGGCATCGATCTGTTCCGTAATCCGCATGATGCCGATTTCCGCGGTCATGGCGGATCCGGCCCGGGCCGTCACCATCAACGCCGCCAGAACAGGCCCCAGTTCCCGGATGATGCTGAGCGCCACGGCAGAACCGAGCACGGCTTCAGAGCCGAACTTTCGTAGCGTGTAATGTCCCTGCAGCGCCAGGACCATGCCGGTAAAGACGGCCGTAAGGACGACGACAAAGGTTGACTTATAGCCGATGAAATTGAGCTGCTTGACGATTTGGTAGACCCGGAACGGCGGACGCGTCAGCCAGGCAAAGGAGGAGAGGACGAACAACATCATCCGTCCCATCTGCTCTGTCAGATCGATCGTATACCGTCCGATACGAGCAATACCTTCCATGCCACGCTCTCCTCTCGTCCACTTACCCGACACTCAGCCGTCGAAACACGTTGGGCCCAGTCAGGCCAGACCTTCGCGCAACGCCTTTTCGGCGCAGGCTCTGAATACCGCCGTTAATTGTGTCCCGGCGACGCGGCTTTGCACACGAAGTCGATTAAGCCCGATCAGACTCGTCGGATGAGCCAGACAAGCGGCGACACCCTTCACCCACCCAGATGGCCTGAGAAACAGATTGAAGTCAAGCGGAAGGCTTTCATCGACAAGATCCGAGGTCGTACGTACGATGACAAATGGAATCTTGCGCTCCGAGGCCACGGACCCCAGCGCCGCACTTTCCATGTCGAGTCCGATCCCTCCCGCTCGACGCGCGATCTCCTGTTTCTCTTCCGCCCGACAGAGGACCCGTGGCACCGAAACAAACCGCCCGGCCTGCACCGGCAGACGCTGTTGCTGCACGGCCTGTCGCACCCACTCGACTCCCGCCGCAGCACAGGGAACGGACCGCCCGTCCTCCGCGCCACCCTCCATGATCACGTGGGTTCCGACCAACACCTCGCCGATAACGGCCTGCCCCAAGGCACAGGCAAACCCCGTCGACCATACCGCGGCAAATGACTGTTCCCCGAACACCCTTTTGCCGGTTGCAGTGGCCCGCTCGGGACCGACCCCCATCGGAATGATCCACCACTCGACCTGGCCCTGCCGCGCGACGATGCAACGAATCCCTCCGAGGACCCGCACTTCGCTCGCGGCAAACGCCTGGCGCACGGCAGCCAACTCCCATCGGGTTGCCACGAAGACGCCGATCGCGGTCACAATGACTCCCGAGGGACAATGACAGGAAAAATTGAACTCGATGAACATCCACGGTCAGCGTGGCGACCGGAACTGTCCTGATTGATAGGCCTGCAGACGCAATTCATCGGCCCTCGTCGTTCCACGAGTTTTGAGATTGCGGTACATGGCCAGCGCCCAGAGGGGGAAGTATTGGCAATACCAATGATAACGAAGGTAAAACACGCGAGGGAAACCAGTTCCGGTATGGCGCACCTCTTCCCATGACCCATCCTTCCGCTGATTCCGAATGAGGTAATGGATCCCCCTGGCCAGGCTGAAAGAGTCCGTCACTCCGCCTGCCATCAGGGCCAACAACGCCCAGGCTGTTTGCGACGGCGTGCTGTCACCGCGACCGCTCTGCGAGACATCTCCATACGAGAGGCAGGACTCACCCCACCCGCCATCGGGGTTTTGCTTGGACTCGACCCAAGTGACCGCGCGACGGATATAGGGCGACGAGAGATCCTCCCCGATCGCTCGCAGGCCGGATAGGACCGACCAGGTACCGTAAATGTAGTTCACACCCCAGCGACCATACCAGCTGCCGTCCTGCTCCTGATCGTTTTTCACAAACGTGAGCGCGGACGCCACGGCGGGATGGGTCCAGTCGTATCCCAGCGTCGCGAGCATCTCCAGGCAACGTCCCGCCAGGTCGGCCGTGCTCGGATCGAGCAGGGCCCGATGATCCGCGAACGGGATGTAGTTGAAGACGATCCGATTGTTGTCGACGTCGTAGGCGCCCCATCCCCCATCAGATCCCTGCATGGCGGTCACCCAGCGGCAACCGCGACGAATCGCCAGACGTTGCTGCGCCTCGTCGGACAGATGCACTTTCGCCAGGGCCATCAAGACCACCGCGGAATCGTCCACATCGGGGAACAGTTCATTCTCGAATTGAAAATACCACCCGCCCGGTTCGGCACCGGGAGACGAAATAATCCAATCGCCGACGGTCTTCGTCTGTTTTGACAATAACCACGTCGAAGCCTTCTGCAGCGCCGGATGATCCTGCGGCATGCCGGCCTCGATCAGAGCATTGATGAGCAAAGCCGTGTCCCAGATCGGGGAGTGGCAGGGCTGCAAATGCATCGCATCGACGCATTGACCGTTGTCCTGCACCGTGTCGTGTACTTCCAGTTCTTCGATCTCCCGCATGGCCTTCACCAGAAGGGGATCATCGTTCTTGTATCCGAGGCAATGAAGCGCCATCACGGAGTTGGCCATGGCAGGATAAATCGCACCGAGGCCTCCGCTGCCCTTCATGTGGTCGAGCATCCAATGCTCTGCGCACTTGAGCGCCTTCTGCCGAACCCACTCAACCGGCGAACGATCATAGATCTTGAGGAGCGCGTCGAGATTGATGAAAAAGTTTCGGGCGGTAAACCACGTCCGGTCCTTCTTAAACGGAGGCACCGTGCCATAGTCAATCTGCGCCGGGGGCTCCGTGTACAACTCGTCAATGCCCTGCTCCGGCGGCACATAACACTGCGGTCGTTTCGCGAAAATGATCAAGAGTGGAATCAGCACCGCGCGAGACCAGTAGGAAATGGCGTAGATGCTGAAATAGAACCGCTTCGGCAACAGCATGATTTCGGGAGGCATGCTGGGGACGCCCCGCCAATCGTACTGCCCGAAGAGAGCCAGGGCGATTTTCGTGAAGACGTTGGCCGCCACCACCCCGCCCTTGTCGAGGATGCAGGTTCTGGCATTCACCATGAACGGCTCATCCGCGGACACGCCGGAAAGCTTCAAGGCAAAGTAGGCCTTGACCGAAGCGCTGATATCCGCAGGTCCCCCGTGGTAAATCGGCCAGCCTCCGCAGGGAAGCTGCGCGGATTTCAAATAGCGGATCACCTTGCGCTCGCGCTCGGGATCGACGCAATTCATGAACCGGCGCAACATCAAGTATTCAGAGCTTAGCGTCGTATCGGCTTCCAGCTCAGCAACCCAGTATCCTTCAGACGCATCCTGCCTCGCCAGAAACCAGGCCTGACTTTTCCGGAGCGCTTCTTCCAAGGCTTCCAGTTGGCCGATCGAATGGGAAGGAGCCCGTTTCGCCGCACTGTCCCCGACCGGAGCGTCAGGTTTGTTGGAGACCAGTCTCAATACCGGAGCGGAGGCGAAGTCACGCGCCGCCCTGATTCGACTGGGCACCGACACCAACAGGCTATCGGACAAACGATTGAACAGGTTCTTGAGAAGTCGCATAACGTGATGCCGTGAATCTGAAAAAGACGGCGGGATTGATAGTCGAGACGGTTCCATCGATCAGGCAGCGATCACATGAAACCGCACAGTACCAGTTATAACCATTAGCAGAACTGTATAACAAACTGTTTCTGGGCAGTCAAGGGAAGCGCCCCCCTCAGGGCGCCGCACAGTCCCGCCGAAACAGCCCCCTACGTACTCATGCCCGCCGGGACTAGGCCGGCTGGAGATCACCAAGCTTGACCGAGATCAACGTCGACACCCCCGGCTCTTCCATTGTCACCCCGAACAACGAGTCCGCCATCGCCATCGTCCGCTTATTGTGCGTGATGACCATGAACTGGGCGGTCGACGACAGGCTGCGCAACACGCTCGTGAAGCGCCCGATATTTTCTTCGTCGAGCGGCGCGTCGATTTCGTCCAGGATACAGAACGGCGTCGGGCGGATCAGGAAGCTGGCGATGAGCAGCGCCATCGCGGTCAGCGTCTTCTCTCCGCCGGACAACATGGTAATGCTCTTCAAGCGTTTCCCCGGCGGCTGGGCCACGATCTCCACACCGGGCTCGCGCGCACCATTGTCCTCCACCCCTTCTTCCAGCGGCTCCTCGACCAATTGCAACTCGGCGCGGCCACCGGGGAAGAACTGGGAAAAGACGTCCCGGAATTTCTGTTGCAACTCGTTGAACGTCTCCACGAACATGTCCTTCGTCGTCCGGTTGATCCGCTGAATGATTTCCTTGAGGGAGGCGATGGACGTGGAGAGGTCCTGCTCCTGGGTCGTCAGGAACTGATACCGCTCTTCCAGCTCACGATGCTCGTCGATGGCCGCCAGATTGATGGCACCCATCCGGTCCAGCCGTTCACGGATTTTTTGAATCTGCTCCCGCAATTGCGGTGTTTCAAGCATCGAGACCGGGGCCGGAGGCTCTTCACCCTCCGGGACCGGCTGATCACCTGCCGGTGACATCAGTAGCGTAGCCGGATCGATTTGATAGGTACCGGCGAGCGTACTCTCAATCGTGGAGAGATGCGCCTTCACCTCTGCCTTTCGCACTTCCGCCCTCATCCGCCGATCGTGCAAGGCGGAGAGACTCTGCCGCACCTGGCTGAGGGTTTCCTCCACCGCATGCAACCCGGCCATTTCCTGCGCCTGCCGCTCTTGGGCCGCCACTAACTCCGCTTTGATTCCGTCCACCTCTGCGCCCAATTCGCGGCACAATGCTTCCTGCCTGGTCTGCTCTTCGCGGCTATTTTCCGTCGCTTCAACCAACCCGGCCACCTGCTCTTCCAAATCAGTCGCCCGGCGTTGCGCGGCATCCAGGCGCTGTGTAAATCGTGCGATGTCGTTCGTGGCATGCTCCCGGCGCCCGCGCATGCTCTCCAGCGACAACCGGACTTCGGTCAATCGTTGCTGGATCGCAAGGCTTTGGCTTTCGATCACCACCAGCCGTTCTCGCACTTGCAACAACCCGCTTTCCTGCCCGGCCTTTTCCGCCACCCATTGCCCCAACTGCGCCTGGCTGGACTGAAACTGTTCTTGAAGCCGCGCCTGCTCGGCCAGGCTCCGCTGCTGTTCCTCTGCCAATACATCCATCCGCCGGTGCAATTCCCCGCGCTGGCGTTCCACGCCTGCATCGTCTTTCTGCAGCGACAGCTCCAGCATCTCCGCTTCGCGGATGGCCCGGCCAAGGCGCTGTTCATCTTCACGTCCGAGCCCCAACTCAGCCGCTGCCTCTTCCCGCGCGGCCCTGGCCAGCTCCAGCGCCTGCACCGCCTCGGTCCGTCGCGCCTCCAACTCCAATACTTCACGCCGACGCTGCAACAGTCCGGCACCGGCACTGCTGCCGCCCCCGGTCATCACACCGGCGGCGTCCAGCGTTTCACCGGATAACGTGACGTAGGTTGGACCGGCGGGGGCCGCCCATTGGTGTTGCTGCCAGAGCTGCAGCGCCACGTCCAACGACTCCACAAACACAATCCCCTCGAACAAATAGCTCAATGTCGCGGCAGAGGCGCCTTCCGCACGGATCAAATCCGTCGCGCGCCCCACCACACCAGGCTGTCCGGTCAGCGTCGGCCACCACGAGGCCGATGAATCAAGCGCCGCCTGCTCGGGAGCCCATCGCAATTGCTGCGGAAGAAACGCTCCGCGCCCCAGTTCTTTGCCCTTTAGAAACTCCACCGCACGACAGGCCGCCGACGGTTCATCCACCAGCCAGCCGCGCACACGTTCCCCGAGAATCGTCTCTACAGCCCGATCCAGCCCCGGCGGAATCACGAGCCACTCGGCAAGTGCTTCGCGCACGCCGTCGCACGTTTTCAACGCCGTGCCTTCCTCCTCACCTTCCCGCCCATATCCCATTTCCTCGCGCACGACACCCTGCAAGGCACCGAGGCGCGATTCCACACCGGCAACATCTTCGGAAAACTTCACGATATCCCGATCCAGCCCGGTGATCTGCCCGCCCAAGCCTTCGATCCGCTCGATCGCCGCCTGCCGTTCGGCCATGAGTTCTTGAATGCGCCCGCTGGCCTCTTCGCGTTGCGCGGCCAGCAAGTCGCGCTGCTGATCCAACCCGGCCACCTGCGCCGTCAGTTGTTCCTGCTCGCGCGAGACCCGCTCCGCCCGGGCGGCGGTTTCCTGCTGACGGGCCGTCAGCTGCGTCAGACTCTGCTCTGTGTTGGCCACGAGGACGGCCAGGTTCAACACATCTTTCCGCGCACGCTCTTCCTCCGCCACCGCAGACGCGCGATGGCCGGCCAACGACTTTGCCTCGACATCCGCCTGTTGGAATTGCGCCTCCTGTTCGACGATGTCTCCTTCCAGCTGAAGCAACATCGCCCGAAGGGTCTCGATTTCCGACTGCGCCTGCTCCTGATCCGCCGCCAGCCGCTCCTTTTCCTGCGCAGCCTGCATGCGTTGACGTTCAAACAATTCCGTGCGGTTCCGTTCGACCTCCGCCGCCGTCAACGCTTGCGACTGCCGCTGTTCCGTGCCGGCCAACGTGTCACGCACGCGGGAAATGGCCTCCGCCGCGTCGTTCATACGCAGCCTGATCGTTTCCTGGTCCGAGTCGAGGCGGGCCTGTTCGGCCACCTGCTCCGCTTCCTGCGCTTCCACCTCGCGCGCTTCGTGATCGACGGACTCCAGGTCGGCATGCATGGTGCGATAGTCGCGGGACAGGAGTTCGATTTCCAGGCCGCGGGCCTCCTGCTGCAAGGTCTGGTACGAACGCGCCTGGCGAGCCTGCCGCTCCAGCGAATTCAGCTGCTTTTTGACCTCGGCCACAATGTCCCGGACACGCACCAGATTCTGCTGCGTCGCCTCAAGTTTGCGGAGAGCTTCGGCCTTTTGTTTTTTGTAGCGGACAATACCGGCGGTTTCCTCGATCAGCTCACGGCGATCCTGCGGCGAGGCCTGCAGGATCTGCTCAATCCGCCCCTGCTCGATGACGGTATGGCCCTTGGACCCCGCCCTGGTTTCAATCAGCACGTTTCGAATGTCTTTGAGCCGGCAGGGGGTCTTATTGATGAGATACTCGCTGTCCCCGTTTCGATACAGGCGGCGGGTGATCATCAGTTCCTGATATTCACTCAGCTCGCTTGGTAGCCCGGAAATCGCATCCAGCCGTAATTCTCCCAGCCCGCCGATCACCAGCGACACCTCCACCAGCCCTAACGGTTTGCGAACCTCGGTGCCGTTAAAGATGACGTCTTCCATCTTCTCGCTTCGAAGCGTCTTCGTACTTTGCTCACCCAATACCCAGAGGATGGAGTCCACGACATTACTTTTGCCGCTCCCGTTCGGACCCACGATGGCCGTGATGCCTTTCGGAAATTGGATCTTCGCCTCCGCGAACGACTTGAAGCCGAGCATTTCCAATGACTTCAGATACACCGGCGACCTCCAGAGCAAGAAGGTTGAGATGGGACGGATTGTGAGGAATAAAACGAAAATCTTCTATCACAGCGATAGAATCAATGCAAAGAAAAACACCTGATATGGGGGAATAATGACGCCACTCCCCCAACATATGGAGGAGTGGCGAAAACGGTATGGAAGAAGAACGGACGGCAGCCGGCGACGTTAATTCGCCGAGGCCGACGCGCGCGACGCCGATTCGATCGTGACCAGTTCTTTGGGAAGGAGAAACTCCACATCTTCTTCGATGACCGTGAGTTCCTCGACCTCTTCCGAAGAGCCAAGGCGCTTCAGGTAGGCCACCACTTCGGTGACCAGGACTTCGGGAGCCGAAGCCCCGGCGGACAGTCCCACACTCTTGGCATCTTTCAGCCAATCGGGATTAATGTCCGACGCCGCATCGATGAGGTAGGAGGGAATGCCGCAATGCTCGCCCAATTCGCGAAGCCGATTCGAATTCGAGCTGTTCGGTGATCCGATCACGAGAATCACATCGACCAGCTTCGACAACGACTTGACCGCATTCTGGCGGTTCTGGGTGGCATAACAGATATCTTCCTGGTGCGGCCCCTTGATATTGGGGAACCGCCGGTGCAACGCCTCGACAATGTCCCGACATTCATCGACACTCAGCGTGGTCTGGGTCACATAGGAGAGATTCTGCGTCTTCTCGACATGGAGGCTCTCCACGTCCTTGACCGAGGACACCAGGTGGAACTTATCCGGGATCTGGCCCAAGGTCCCGATCACTTCCGGGTGTCCCGCATGGCCGATGAGGATCAATTCGTACCCTTGCGTATAGTCCCGGTTCACTTCGTTATGCACCTTGATCACCAGCGGACAGGTGGCATCGATCACGTGCAGGCGGCGGCTCTGCGCCTCCTCCCACACCGATTTCGCCACACCGTGGGCACTGAAGATCACGACCGATCCTTCGGGCACTTCGTTCAGCTCTTCCACAAACACGGCGCCCTTATGCCGGAGCGAATTCACGACGTGCCGGCTGTGGACGATCTCATGGCGCACATAAATCGGCGCGCCGTATTTTTTGAGCGACAAATCGACGATGTCTATGGCGCGGTCGACACCCGCGCAGAATCCACGAGGATTGGCTAAATAAATCTTCATCTGCTGATTCCCTCTCACGCTCATGAAGGGCCGCCCGGCCTGCCGGGAAAAGCGCGTAGTCTCACTGAACGGTCACCTTACGTCAGACCCGCCCTTGTCGTCAACCGGATCATCGGCCTCGTTCCACCGCAAAAGCAGTTGAGGCCGTGGAACCGTTGTGGGAGAATCCCGCCATGCCTCCCCCCGCAACCACACATAAAAAAATTCTGATCGTCGAGGACGAGAAGGATATTCTCCAACTCGTCAAGCTCTATCTGGAGAAGGAAGGGTTCCGCACCGTCTCCGCCATGACCGGCACAGAAGGACTCCGCCAGGTCAAAGCCGAGCATCCGGACCTGATCATTCTCGACCTCATGCTGCCTGAGCTGGACGGACTGGAAGTCTGCAAACGAATCCGGCTCAATCAAGAGACCGCCCTGCTTCCCATTCTGATGCTGACCGCCAAGGCGGAGGAATCCGACACCGTCATCGGCCTCGAACTGGGCGCCGACGACTACGTCACCAAACCCTTCAGCCCCAAGGCGCTGGTGGCGCGCGTCAAGGCGCTCCTCCGACGGTTGGAACGGAACGCAAACAGCCCCCAGACACAATATCACTACGGCCCCTTGACCGTAGATCTCTCCCGGCACGAGGTCCGGCTGGATGGGCAGGAAGTCGCGCTCACGGCCAAGGAGTTCGGCCTGCTGGAACACCTGCTGCGCAACATCGGGCGGGTGCTCACTCGCGACGTGCTGCTCAGCGCCGTGTGGGGCTACGACTACTACGGCACCACGCGCACGGTCGATGTCCACGTGCGCCGGCTCAAACAAAAGCTTCCGCTGCTGGACGACGCCATCATTTCGATCAAATCGCTCGGATACAAACTACGCGAATCCGACGTACCAGCATGAACCTCGGCATCCGGTGGAAAGTCGCCCTGGGCACCCTCGCCGCCGTCTTCGTCGGCTTGGCGGTCGCGGGGTGGCTGGTCATCCGCTCGGTGGAACAAACCGAACTCAGCCGCATGGCGGAGACACTGGAGACCAGCAGCGGCTTGGCTGCCATGACCCTCCGGCCGTTGTTCGATCAGTCCGGATCGACCATACCAGGCTCCCTGCTCCACGCCACCGTTCGTGACCTGAGCCAGCAGGCTCACCTCCGCATCACCGTGATCCGACAGGACGGCACCGTCGTCGCCGACAGCGCCGTGCCGACTGAAGGGCTGACTCACGTCGAAAACCATCTCTCGCGGCCGGAAGTCGCGCAGGCCCTAAGATCGGGACGCGGGATGGATATCCGGGCCAGCCAGACCACCGGAGAACGCACGTATTATGTCGCCCGCCTGCTGTCGGCCTCGACGCCGGCGCAGCCCGGCATTCCCGTCATCAGACTCGGGCTTCCGCTGACCTCGATCGATGAGCGCGTGCGGCACATTCAGCAGGACTTAGCGACGGCGTTCGGCGCGGCCTTCCTGCTGGCCATGACCTTGAGCCTCTGGGTGTCGCGCAATCTCACAAAACCGCTCTCAGAGATGGCCGCCGCCGCCCGCCAACTTGCCGGCGGGACGCCCGGTGTCCGACTGGTGGTCTCCTCGACGGACGAAGTCGGCCTGCTCGCGCAGACCCTCAACCAGATGACCGACCAGCTGGAAACCAAAATCAAAGAGGTTTCGGACGACCGCGCGCAACTGTTGGCCATGCTGATCGCCATGGTCGAGGGCGTCATGGTGCTGGATTATCGCGGCACCGTCGTCCAGGTGAATCCGGCGCTGGAACGGATGTTCTCTCTGGAACTGACGGAATCGCGGGGCCGACACTATGCCGAACTCATCCGGCACGAAGGGCTGACCGCCCTGGTCTCCTCCGTGCTGCAGACCCGATCCGGGCAAGGCGGCGAAATTACCCTCTCGCCCAGCGGGCGATGTCTGCGGGTCGAAGCCTCGATCGCCGGAGGCAGCCGCGAGCAGGAAGCCTGCGCCGTGTTCGTCTTCCACGACATCACGGAACTGCGCCGGCTCGAAAAAATCCGGAAAGATTTCGTCGCCAACGTGTCGCACGAACTGCGCACACCGCTGACCTCCATCAAGGGCTATGTCGAGGCGCTGCTGGATGGAGGCAAAGACGAGCCGGCGACGGCAACGGCCTTCCTGGAAATCATCATGCGCCAGAGCAACCGGCTGAATCTGATTCTGGATGACCTGCTGCAGTTGTCGCAAATCGAGTCCGGACAGGTGCTGTTCCGCCGTGAGCCGGTCGATTTGCGCGCGTTACTGGAACGCACCGTGGCAGTGATCAAACCCCTGGCGGACAAGAAACATCACACGATCGAGTTGTCGCTCCCGGACGAATATTGGGTGGTCGAGGGTGACGAGGAACGGCTGGTACAGGTCTTCATCAACCTGCTCGAAAACGCGGTGAAATACACCCCGGATCAGGGACGGATCTCCATGGCCATCCGCAACGCCACACACATGCGGGCAGCTTCACCCCGCCCGATGATCGAGATCGTCGTGGCCGACTCAGGAATCGGCATCCCTGAAGCAGACCGGCCGCGTGTCTTCGAGCGATTCTACCGGGTCGATAAAGCCCGCTCGCGCGAGCTCGGCGGGACCGGGCTGGGGCTCGCCATCGTGAAACATATCGTGGAGGCCCATAGCGGGCAGGTCTGGGTGGAAGGCAATACGCCCAGGGGGAGTCGATTCGTGGTCCACCTCCCCGTCGCGCAGGACTCGTCTACTGCAGTTTCGACAGAAACAGGTAGCAGATAGTCGACAGTAGCGCAGCCCCCGGCAAGGTGAAGAGCCACGCCGACAGGATTCGTCTGGTCACGCCCCAACGTACCGCCGAGAGCCGCTTGACCGCCCCGACACCCATGACGGTGGAGGTGATGGTATGGGTCGTGCTGACCGGGAGGCCTATATGAGCGGTCGCCAGCAGCACAATGGCGGCTCCGGTTTCAGCCGCGAAGCCATGGACCGGTTCTAATTTCACGATTCGCATGCCGAGGGTACGGACGATCCGCCACCCGCCGACCGCCGTGCCGAGCCCCATCGCCAGGGCACAAGAGCCGATCACCCAGGTGGGCACCTCCGCAGTCGGAAGCACTCCGGCGGACACCAACGCCAGCGTGATGATGCCCATGGCTTTCTGCGCATCGTTCGCCCCGTGGCTGAATGCCATGAAACTGGCGGAGACCAGCTGCATACGTGAGAACAACCGCAAGGCCAAGGCGCGCGGCACCCGGAAGAACACCCAACTCAGGATCACCATCAGCACCAGCCCGATGGCAAACCCGAAAAACGGCGACAAGACCATCGCCTCCAGCACCGAGCGCAGGCCTGAGAACTTGACGGCCGCCGTGCCTCCGTGGGTCAGCGCGGCACCGACCAGCCCCCCGATCAGTGCATGAGAGGAGCTGGTCGGAAGCCCCAGTAACAGGGTCAGAAAATTCCACACAATCGCCCCGGCCAAGGCCGAGGCCACCACCGCCTGCGTCACCGACTGCGGATCGACGATCCCGGTTCCGACCATCTTGGCGACGGCGGTCGACATGAACGCTCCGGCCACATTGAGCACCCCCGCCACCAGCACCGCCGTGGACGGACTCACCACGCGCGTCGATACCACGGTCGCAATAGCATTGGCGCTGTCGTGCCAGCCGTTGGAAAAATCAAAGAGCAATGCCAGAATCACGACGACCAACAACAACCCGCTCAGTTCAGCCATGAATGCCGCTTCCTACCCTTAGATAATGATCAGGATCGGTGTCGAGGAGAACGCGGAAGGCGCTCACGTATGCTTGAGGGCGATGCGCTCGAGGATGTTGGCGACATCTTCGCACCGATCCGTCCCTGCTTCGAAATTTTCGTAGATCTCTTTCCACTTGATCACGGCGATCGGGTCCGTTTCCTTCTCGAACAGCGAGGAAATGGCATCGCGAGAGATGCGGTCGGCTTCGTTCTCCAGGCTGTTGACCCGTACGCTGCACTCCGTGACTGCCTGGTGGGACTTGCCCAGCAAGTCGACCGTCGCCCCGACTTCCACCGCCGCCTGATACAACACATTCGCCAAGCGGATGGCCGCCTCCGTAGGAGCCGCTACCTTGTAAAGAACAAACCGGTCGGCGATGGCCTCGACGACGTCCAGAATATCGTCCAACGCGCTTGCGAGGTCATGAATATCCTCCCGGTCGATGGGCGTGATGAATGTCTGGTTCAACTTCCTGGCAATCTCATGAGTAATACCGTCTCCGACATGCTCAACGTCCTTGATGCGTTTGGCCTTTTCGACAGGATTCCGGAAATCCTCCGTCATGTCTTTCAGAAGACGGCTCCCCTCGATCATGTTGTGCGCCGCATTCTTGAACAAATCGAAAAACGCTTCTTCCCGAGGAATGAGACCGAACATAACGTCCTTTCTAGCTGCGAGGGGTTACCAGCGCACCACGCCTGTCGCCCAGGTCAAGCCCCCGCCGAATGCGCCCAACAACACCAGATCCCCTGCCGCAAGCCGCTGTGTCCGGACTGCCTGATCCAGCGCGATCGGCAGAGAGGCCGACGATGTATTCCCATATTGTTCAATCACCGAGTAGACCGCCTCCTGCGAGAGGCCGAGACGACGACGTAGCTGCTCTAGAATCCGCGCATTGGCCTGATGGGCAATGACCCTTGTCATATCGCCAGCCGCAAGGCCGAACTCTTTTAAAACATCGATCATTGCCTGCTCCAGGCGACGTACCGCCGATCGAAACACCGCGCGGCCTTGCATGCGCAGCATGTGCTCGCTCGCACGGACGGTGTCCACCCCAATGGGCTTCCGCGATCCTCCGGCGGGAATGGTAATCAGGCCGTGGCCCGACCCGTCGGCATGAAGGCGTACACCAAGAATGCCCGGAGCGTCCGGTTGGGATGAATCCTCCTGCACAACCAGCACCGCACCGGCGCCATCGCCGAACAGCATAGCCGTTTCTCTGTCCCTCGTATCGAGACACCGTGATTTCACCTCGGCGGCAATGACCAGGCACGAGCGAATCTGCCCGCTCCGAATCATGACGTCCGCCATCGATAATCCATAGAGAAACCCTGAGCAGGACGCCGACAGGTCGAACGCCATGATCGGATTCGCGCCCAGCGCACGTTGGACATGGCAGGCCGTCGAGGGAAAGGCGCTGTCAGGAGAGGTCGTTGAAACAAGGATCGCACCGACAGACTGTGGAGTCATCCCCGCCGCCTCGCAGGCTCGCTGCCCGGCGACCACCGCCAAGTCCGAAGACGCCTGGCCCTGCTCTACCCAATGCCTGGTCCGAATCCCGGTCAAGGCGACAATCTGGTCCGGGGCCAAGCCGAGCGGAGCCGCTACCTCCTGGTTGTCTACAACCCGGGAGGGCACATACGAACCGGTTCCGACAATGCGACTGCGCTTCACGGGGTTCCTACTCACTTGTCGTTGAAGACCGTCAAGGATCAAGCGTCAGACGGTTTCACGAGATGCGGCGAGATTATAGGACCCGGACCCAGGAGGGTCAACCTCCACAAGCCGAATTCGTTGCTTTTCCCTTCCCGATCTGCTAGAAAAATTGTGTAGTTACGATCAGTCCACGTTTCGAGTCTTTACCGAAGGAGTCGCTGGATGCACAGGCATTCAAGGGGGCTGTCTGTCGCTCTCACTATCGTGGTGGGCATATTATGGTTTGCAGCCGGATGCTCCAGCAAACCGAAGGCGACCGCCGACGCCAAACCCGTAAGCGGCACGGATGAGCAGATCTTCCTCGGCGACACGATCGAGAAGAACTACGATCCCAACGTGATCATGAAGCGCGGTGAGGCCTTCTTCGACAAGGAGGAGTTTGCCGAGGCGATCGTCGAATACCAGCATTTCCTGGAATTGCATCGGGCCCATCAACTGGCCGTCTATGCCCAGCTCCGTTTAGCGGAAAGCCATCTCCGGATGGCCAAGTCGATCGACCGGGACCCGGAACCGATCCAGAAGGCCATCGCCGCGTTTGAAAAACTGCGGAAGGATTTCCCGGGCAGCAAGTACGAAGCGCAGGCGCTCCAGCGTATTGCCGATTGCCACGATTGGCTCGCTCAGACACACCTGTTCGTCGGTCAGTTTTACTATCGTCGTGCCTCCTATCTGGCAGCCGCGCATCGATTCGATCAGATTATGAAAGACTATCCGGATAAGAAGGTGGCGCCGGAGGCCTTGTACTATCTGGCCCTCACCTATCAGGAGCTCGGAGCGGATGATTGGGCCATGGAAAAGCTTCAACTTCTAGCCGAGAAGTATCCGAACAGCGAGAACACCGGTGATGGCCGCCGATTGCTGGCGAAGCTGGAGAAAAAATCGTCGGCACCTGCGCCGACCGTCGCGGCCAAATCCGACGCACCGGCTTCGCAGACTCAATCTTCGACAACGCTGCTTGCGGCCTCGGTGCCATCGTCGAACTTCACGCCTTCTGCTTCACCAAGCATCCCCAACCTCAAGAATTCGCCGGCGCTCTCCCTTGGACAGCCGTTCGTTTCCTGCCGGCTCGGCGCCTGGTGCTGACAGGCAACGAGCCTCCCGTTCATCCACTCATGTACACGCCTTCACAAGGCATCCCACAAGACTGCTACGAGATCGACGCCGCGCCGAATGGAGTGGCGACTCCGCCGGGACAGTGAGGCCGCCAGTGCCCATGCCAAACCGCCTGGCGGACGTGTCCATCTGCCTGCTATCGTAAATGTAATGCTTCGAGCAGCAAGTCGTTGACCGACGCCTTGAGGCGTTTCTTCGCGTCTGGCAAGAATTGTGCGGCCGTGGTACGTCCCTGCAGAACTTCAAAATAGGACTGCACCACATCCTGGTAGCGACGGAGAAGCTTGAAGCCGAGGCGGGGGAAGGCATAGATGACCCGGGCAATTCTCGCGGTGATTCTGAAATCCGGCAAGATATCCCGCTCGAGTGCGGCCACATAGTCGGCTAACGATCTGCGATGATCATGACGATTCCCCAGTATCGCCCTGGCAACGAGCTGTCCGGAACGAACTGCATAATAAATTCCTTCCCCGAACAGCGGGTCGACCAAGTGCCCCGCGTCGCCCACCAATGCCGCTCGTCCCCTGATGAACGGGGAGCCAATGCCCTCACGCTGCCCGCCTTCAGAATCTGAATAGGCAGGGATTGGATGCCCGATCGGCCGCGGCACCGTCCGGCCGGACAACCCCTGCGCTTCGCTGACAAACCGATCGAAAGTCGTACGCAAACCGCTCGATTTGCGACGAAACTCCCCTACCCCCACAGACAGGCCATTCTCCTTGGGAAAAATCCATCCATACCCCTGACGGGCGGCCCCCACATCGACAAGGATCGTGGAGGCGCTCGGATAGTGACGGCTATTCCCGAGCCGCACCTCACTTTCAAGCGCCGGCGCCCGATACAGGGAACGGTTGGGAAACAGCTGCCGTGCAACCAGACTATTGGCGCCATCCGCACCGATCACCATCTGTGCGCGATAACGTCCCTCCTGCGTCACCACGTCCACTCCATCGGAATCCTGAGTGATCTCGACCACCCCCTCACCGGTCCGGAGTTCGGCTCCGGCCTGAATCGCTTGTTGCACGAGGTAGTGATCGAAACGATCTCGCATGACCATGTAGGCGATCGGCTGAGAGGATTCAATGAGGAGCGGATCCTGCCCGCGATAGACAAACTGAACCCCATTGACCGTCTGTTCGACAACCGATTTGAAGCCGGGTTCCAGGAGCCGGTCGATACGCGCCGAGAGCCCTCCCCCGCACACCTTGTAACGGGGATGGGCGTCCTTATCGAAACCGAGTACGGTCAAGCCCCCACGACAGAGAGCCGCAGCAGCAACCGCTCCCGCCGGCCCCATTCCGACAATAATCACATCGTAGGTTGTGGCCAATTGCCTATCAGCCATGCCGCAGCCACCAATTGAAGGACACAGAGCTCCCACCCGGCATGAGCCAAGGATCGAACACGCACTGTAACGCAGGCGTCAAGGAGGAGCCCGATAGGAAAGGGAGAAATGGGGCAGAGTTACTGACCGAGGTACCAGCCAATCCCATAGCGTTCGAGAAAGCTCGTGATCATGGTCAGCGAATTGGCATAGATCATCACACCCACCACGATGAGCAGTACGCCGCTCACCGTCGACACACCCCAAAGATAGGCGCGCACTTCTTTGAAGTAACTGAGAAATCGATCGACGCCGAGCGCGGTGAGAAACAGCGGTAGCGCTAACCCCAGCGAGTAAAACGTCAGCAAGACCACACCACTGAGCATCGATTCAGTCGTACTGGCATAAAGCAGGATCGTCCCCAGGACAGGTCCCACGCAGGGAGTCCAGCCTGCCGCAAACGCGATGCCGATCAGGAACGAACCCAGAAACCCGGCCGGGCGGTTCCGGAACTGGTACCGGTGCTCCATCTTGAGGAAGTTCAAATTCAAGATGCCGAGGAGGTAGAGGCCGAAGATAATCACAACGATACCACCGAACCGGCGCAGATGCTCCTGGTAGGTAATCAACGCCTGGCCCAAGAGGCTGGCCGATGCCCCGAACGCGACAAATACCGTCGAAAACCCCGCGATGAACAGCAGGGAATTCAGAATGATCGCTTTCCGGAAGCGATTCCGCTCGGAAACGTCCGTGAGCTGTTCGATCGAGAGTCCGGTAATGTAGGAAATGTAGGACGGGACGAGCGGCAGCACGCAGGGCGACACGAACGACAGCAGCCCGGCGGAAAAGGCGGCTACGAATGAAATCGACTGCACCGAGTCGGTCATGCTTAGGACCCCTGCAACAGCGATTCAACCAGACGCTTCCCGGCAGGAGCGCTCCAGTCTCTGGCCCCTGGAATCCGGTTTCGAATAATACCCTTGCGATCGATCAGAAAGGTCATCGGGAGCTGGCGTGCGCCATACTGAAGCCCGATGCGAAAATCGGCGTCGTGGAGCACCGGGAAGGTAAAACCCACTTCGCGCTGAAAGGGACGGGTCACGGCGGCACCCTGGGCGTCGGTCGAGACCGCGAGAATCTCAAAATCCTTGCGGCTGAAGCTTCGATACAGACGCTCCATCGCCGGCATCTCGATTTTGCAGGGCCCGCACCAGGTCGCCCAGAAATTTAAGAGCACGACTTTTCCTCGGAACTGATCGAGTGTGACGTTGAACCCCTCGGAGTCCCTCAACAGGAAATTCGGCGCCTCTTCATCGACCTGAGGAATACGCTCGACGACCGGCATCGGCACGGCCGGCGAGGAAGCCAATGCCCCGCGGGCGTCTGCAGATAATCCTCCACAGAGCATCATGACGGCGCCGACCACGGACAGAATTGAGTAACGAGTCATCATCGCCGTTACGACGTTGGCAGCGCCTGAGCAGGAGTCGCATGGGCGGCCTTCTCCGCAGGCTTGAGCAATTGGGTCAACACCTTGAGATTATCCAATCGTGTCCAATCCCGAGGCCCGATCACTTTTTCACGCAGGACACCCTGCTGATCAATGATGTAGGTTTCGGGGACTCCCATCAACTTGTAGCGCTTGTCGGTCTGGCCCCAAGAATCAACCAGTACGGGAAACGTGAGGTTCATCCCCTTCACGAACGGGGGGATTTCTTTCTTCGTTGTTACCCGGTCAATACTGACCGCCAGGATTACCAGGCCGTCCTTCTCGAAGTTCTTGTACAACACTTCCATTGAGGGCATTTCTTCACGGCACGGTTTGCACCAGGTTGCCCAGAAATTCAAGAAAACCACTTTGCCGCGATAGTCAGATAACCGCAGTGGCTTCTCATTCAGGTCGGGCAATTGGAAATCCGGCGCCTCTTTTCCCACCACCAGTGGTTCGTACTTGGAACTCTGTAGCCAGACCACGAGAAACATCACGCCTAGAATGGCCGCAGCGGCGATCACCACCACGATACGGGACGGGCCGGTTCGTGGCGCAGTATGAGCAGGACTCTGGTTGATGTGCTCTGTCATGGTTTAGGCGTAAGCATGCAGACCGGAGAGGAGAAAATTCACACCCCAGAAACAGAAAATGACCATGAGAAAACCAAAGATCGCGTAGATCGCCGCTTTATGCCCCTCCCACCCTCGGGTCATACGCGCATGAATATAGGCGCCATAGATCAGCCATACGATCAACGACCAAGTCTCCTTGGGATCCCAGCTCCAGTACCCGCCCCAGGCATAGTTTGCCCACATGGCGCCGAGGATGATTCCGAAGGCCAGCAGCGGAAACCCCAGCATGATCGCCTTATAGCCCAGCTCATCAATGGTCTCGAGATCGGGAAAGGCGGCATAAAACCGCGACTGACTGCCACGATTGACCGCCCGTTCTTTGAAGAGATACATCAGGCCCAATCCACCGGCCATGGCAAACGCCGCGTAACTGGTCAACGTGACTGAAACATGGATATAAATCCAGTAGCTGTTCAGGGCCGGAACGAGCGGCTCTGCCGTCTGGTATCGATAGGGCAAGAGCGATGCGGCGCCCATGGCGATAAACCCGATGCCCACCACAAAGGCTCCGACGGCCTTGATCCTGTAACGGAATTCGAGAAGCACGTAACCCAGGATGATAGCCCAGGACACATAGGCCATGGCCTCAAACTGGTTGGACCAGGGCGCAAAGGTGCCTGAATGCTCCATTCGCTCAAATGCCCGCGTCGTGAGGGCCAACGTGTTCAGCACCCACCCGAACACGGTGACGAGCGTCGCCACCTGCCCCAATTGTGTGGCCCATGCACCATCACGTTCTTCGAGGTCCTCCACCGGATGCCCGGCCGGAACCATCTGCATGGCAGGACGTTTCGCGAACAGATAGGCCACATACAGCCCTAACGCGGCTAAATACAGC
Source organism: Nitrospira sp. (assembly GCA_024998565.1). Classification (NCBI taxonomy): domain Bacteria; kingdom Pseudomonadati; phylum Nitrospirota; class Nitrospiria; order Nitrospirales; family Nitrospiraceae; genus Nitrospira; species Nitrospira sp. The sequence goes on along the minus strand of JACOEM010000012.1, from coordinate 52,891 downwards.
CAGAACGTCATATCGAAGAGGAACAGTGATCGCATCATACGGACCTCCGTCTATCTATCCTAGCGTGCAGCGCAGACCGAATGAAACGTTGCTCACCGTCGCGCGGCAGCGATCTTCAGGATTGAGCCTGGGCGTTAATTTTTTCCGTCAACTTCCTGAACTCTTTTTGGAAATCGATCTGGCTTTTGTGCGTTGTTCCGCCAAGATGGAGCGTGACACCGGACTCGCCGGGAATGATCTTCGCCCATAACCGCCGATGATAAATCAGCGACGAGAGCGTCATGCCCACCACCAGCATCGTACACCCGATCCAGACCATATTGATGCCCGGATTTCTGGCAATCTGCAGCCCGGTAAACTTCTTCGGCTGATAACCGATGAATTCAAATTGGTATGCGGAATCCTTGATCTCAAAGAGGTCTGGATAGTGATAGAACACCCAGGGAGTGGACTGCACGCTACTCCGCTCATCAACCGCCAGCCGAATGGCGGGATTGGCATGCTCTGCGGTTTTTGAGAACACCTTCTTCTCGGTTGAATTAAACGCGAAGTCGGCCACAAAATCCGTCATCTTCATCTTCAATGGAAGACCGTCGACGGCCTTTTCCTTATTCCATTCCAAATCGACCGTCGCAATAATCTTGTCGCTGCCCTTCTCCTTAATGTTGATTCGAGCCGCCTCGATTTGATCCCACGCATCCCCATAACTGGATTGGTAAAACCAGATCCCCTTGTAGACCAAGGGATCGTTCACCGTAATTGTCTTGGTTGTGGTGGGAGTGCCTTGATCGATCACGGTCAAGGTGCTGTTGTAGGATTTTACCGATCCGTTCTCATGGTAGTCGATCCAGAACTTATCGACACGAAGATCGAAGTTGCCGCGCGGAATGTGGTAGGTCTGGCCTTCGAGACACACCCCGAACTCCTGAAATCCATAATAGCTGCCCAGCAGTCCTCCGAGCACGATGACCGTAGCGCTGAGGTGGGCCACATGCGCGCCGACCCGGCCCATAATCCCCTTGGTCGCATAGACCGTCACTTCTCCGGGATCGCTCTTGGCCAGCACCCGGTAGCCCTTTTCGGCAAAGAGCTTTACCAGCCCTTCGGCTACGGCTTCTCTCGACTGATTGAGCGAAAGGGTAGTCTGCTGTTTCATGCCCTGGATAAAGGCCAGCGACACACTGACCTTGTCCTGCCGCATGGACCGCCACACACTGGGAAACCGTTTATGGAAACAGGTGAGAGAATTGACGCACAGGAGACCCAGCAGACTGGTGAACCACCAGGTGTGATAGACGTCGGTAAAACCCAATCGAAGGAACCAACGATAGGCTTCTTCTCCATATTCCTGCACATAGGTTTCCGGGCGCTCACCCTGCTGAATGACCGTGCCGATCGTCGCAGTCATGGCGAGCACAATGAACAGAAACATCGCCAGCTTGATCGAAGCAAAAAAATCCACGACCTCGCGCGAAAACTCCTCCCAGCCAAGGCCTGAAGTGCGCGGAGCGGATGCGCTCACATCGGATGCTGCATCGGGTTTATCGTTCATGAATCAACATACCTAGCTGCTTCGACCTGGCTGTCATACAAATCCCATCATCATACCCAATGACGAGCTGCGTGTGGAATCCTGCGCCAATGCAGGCCGATACCACGAGGTTGGAAGTGCCGAGGCGGAGCGTTTATGATGAAAAATGTTCCAAATACGCGAAAAGTAAGCTATCTTACAAGTCGACTTAAAGGACTGTCAAGCAAGACACTTGTCCGACGCGAGACTCAACCAATTCCACCAGAACGGTGGACAAAAACCGACCGGTCAGCTACTATTGCCTTAGTTTTTTGCGGAGTTGTCCAATCATCTTAAGCGTCGCGTCTTCCACAATCAGTCGCCGTGCCACCTGACTTCAACCGCCGCATCCTCGTATCACTTCAATTCCAGGGGGAACAATGAGACATAACTACCTGTTCACGTCTGAGTCTGTCACCGAAGGGCACCCGGACAAGATTGCCGATCAGATCTCGGACGGAATTCTAGACGCCATCATCGCTCAAGACAAGTTTTCGAGAGTTGCCTGCGAAACCATTCTTACGACCGGCATCGCATTCGTCGCCGGAGAAATCTCGACCAAGGCCTATGTCGAGATTCCCGATATTATTCGCGACGTGATCAAGGATGTCGGCTATACGGACGCCTCTTGGGGGTTCGACTCCAACACCTGCTCGGTCCTGACATCGATCCACCAACAGTCCGGCGATATCGCCATGGGAGTGGACTCCGGCGGCGCCGGCGACCAGGGCCTCATGTTTGGGTATGCCACCAATGAAACGTCCGAGCTCATGCCGATGCCGATCGTGCTGGCTCATCGATTGACCAAACGTTTGGCGGAAGTGCGCAAGAAAAAGATTCTCAAATGGGTGCGCCCCGACGGTAAATCCCAGGTAACCGTGGAATATAAGGACGGTAAACCCTGCCGCGTCGATACCATCGTCGTTTCCACACAGCACAGCCCCGACGTGACCAACAAGCAAATCGAGAAGGATTTGATGGAGCACGTGATCAGGCCATCCATGCCGAAGGGCCTCTACGATCCGACCAGCGTGAAGCACCATATCAATCCAACGGGCCGGTTCGTGGTAGGCGGGCCGATGGGCGATACCGGCCTCACCGGCCGCAAGATCATCGTCGATACCTACGGCGGGCACGGCAGCCACGGTGGAGGGGCCTTCTCGGGGAAAGATCCGTCAAAGGTGGATCGTTCAGCCTCGTATATGGCTCGCTACATTGCAAAGAACATCGTGGCCGCTGGCCTGGCTTCAAAATGCGAAGTCCAGCTGGCCTACGCCATTGGAGTCGCCGATCCCGTCTCCGTATTGGTCGACACCAAAGATACCGAGAAGGTAGCGCCCGAAAGCCTGGACAAGCTGGTCCGGAAGCATTTCCCATTGACCCCGCGCGGGATCATCGAGCATCTCAAACTGCGTCGCCCCATCTTCAGAAAGACGGCCGCCTATGGACACTTCGGTCGCAACGAACCGGAGTTCACCTGGGAAAAAACCGACAAAGCCAAAGCGTTGCGCAAGGACGCGGGCCTCTAAACGCCCACAGCGTCGCACCAGCCAAGGGGGCGGGTCGCAAGCCCGCCCCCTTTTTTCTGCATTCGAACATCAACCATTCAAGGGCATGACACAGGAGGAGGAAACAGTGGATTACGACGTGAAAGACATGGGATTAGCCGATCAGGGAAAATTGAAAATCGAATGGGCAGAAGCTACGATGCCGGTACTCCGGCTCATTCGCAAACGCTTTGAGCGAGAACAGCCGTTCAAGGGCATCCGCGCCACCGCGTGCCTCCACGTGACCACCGAAACGGCCAACCTGATGAAAACCCTCAAGGCCGGCGGCGCAGACGTTCGCCTCTGCGCCTCCAACCCGTTGAGCACTCAAGACGACGTCGCCGCCGCCTTGGTTCGACACGAGGGAATCCCAACCTTTGCCGTTAAGGGCGAGGACAATAAAACCTACTACCGGCATATTGAATCGGCTATCGCCCACAAGCCACATCTCTCGATGGACGACGGCGCCGACGTGGTCTCCCATCTGCACTCGAAGCGAAAAGACTTGCTCCGCAATGTGATCGGCGGAACAGAGGAAACCACCACCGGCGTCATCCGTCTTCGCAGCATGGCCGAAAAGAAAGTCCTGAAATTCCCGGTGATCTCCGTGAACGATGCGGACACGAAACACATGTTTGACAACCGGTATGGCACTGGCCAAAGCACCATGGACGGCATTGTCCGTGCCACCAATCGGCTGGTGTGCGGCTCTACGCTCGTCGTCGCCGGCTACGGCTGGTGCGGTCGCGGCATTGCCACCCGCGCACGCGGCATGGGCGCCAACGTCATCGTGACTGAAATCGATCCATTGAAGGGCCTCGAAGCCGTGATGGACGGATTCCGGGTCATGCCGATGGATGAAGCCGCTCCCCTTGGAGACTTTTTTGTCACAGTCACAGGTAACTTGAAGGTTATCCGCGGCGAGCACTTTGCGGCCATGAAAGACGGGGCGATCGTCTGCAACTCCGGACACTTCAATGTCGAGTTGGACATTCCTGCACTGGAGAAGCTCAGCAAGAAAAAACTCGCCGTGCGCTCGGGTGTCGACCAATACACCTTGAAGAACGGCCGTCGCGTCAGCCTCTTGGGCGAAGGTCGTCTCGTGAATCTCGCCACCGCTGAAGGCCACCCCTCCAGCGTCATGGACATGAGCTTCGCGAATCAGGCCCTGGGGGCCGAATATATCGTGAAGAACTACAAGAAATTGGAAAAGAAGGTCTATCCGGTTCCAGCCGACATCGATAAAGAAATTTCGCGGCTCAAGCTCGCCGGCATGGGCGTGTCGATCGACAAGCTCACCAAAGAGCAGGTGAAGTACTTGGCCTCGTGGGAAATGGGAACCTAGCACTCTTGGGAGAAGGCCGGAGTTAGCCTCGTGGCAACTCCGGCCCATCCACCGTGCAACTCTGAGCGGCTACACGAACGCCTCAAGTCACTCCGGACGCTCCTCCTACTCTGTCTCCCTGCGCTCTATAACTTCCTCGCAATCATACCGGATATCTGGCGTAGCCTCTGGCGAGTTGCCATGGAACAACCACACACCGCAAGCCTCAGGCTTGATCGGGATAGTAGGAATAGTTGCTGTGGAACCTGAGAGCAGAGGGAGTAACTTCGAAGCACAACAGACGCAGGTTCAGCTCCGGCTAAATAGATGCAGAAAACGTCAAGTCTGGGCCTCCCCAGGCCTCACTTGCTGAAGCACAGGGACAGCTGACAGAACATGGCGAACCTTGTGCAGACTAACGTGAGTTGACCATGGGAAGTTCGCGGGATCCTTCGGCCTCCTGCTGAATCCGCTGGCGTTCGGCTTTCGACTCTTCCAGCACACTGTGCAGCAACTCATCGCTCAGCTGGGTCAATTGCGCTGCGGCGTCTTTCATCTCCGCATGCTCCACCGCCCGCGACAATACTTCGGCCTTCGTCGCCCCCTTCTTCTGGCCCAGGAACGGCTTGATAATGAGATAGGCCACATCACGGAACGGCATGAAACGCAAGAAGCGGCGCAGCAGCTTGAAGGTCTGAATCGGATATCGGGTGAGCTTATACATAAACAGCTTCTTCAGCCCCTCTTGGCGAACTGAATTAATGACCGCCCCCGGCAAACAGGTCGGATCAATCTCCGAACACTTAAAATACTTGTACCAATCCTTGGCGTCGCTCACCAATCCACGCTTGATATATTCCTGCCACAGAGGCGTGCCCCGATAAACGCACAGCCGATTGAATCCAAACGTGTCCAAAGGCAATTTCGAGGCGAAATCAAACGTCTTCTGCATATCCTCGACGGTTTCGTCTGGATTGCCCACAGTAAAGAAACCGTGAACGATTTCGATCCCAGCCTTCTTGGCGTTTCTAACGGCGGTCTCAACCTCGGCGAGCGTCTGCTCCTTCTGGAGGCGATCCAGAATTTTCTGGCTGCCGCTTTCGATGCCGAACATCACCGTCCGGCAATGCGCCTGAGCCATGGCGGGGAAGAGGTGCTGGGCCACAGAATCAACCCGGCCTTCGATTCCCCATTGGATTGTCAGTTTGGCATCGATGATCCCTTTACAAATCGCATCGATCCGCTTCGGCTGCAGCAAAAAGTGATCATCGACGAAATAGACCGATCCGTACCCATTCGCCTCGAGGTACTTCAGCTCATCAACGACGTGTTGCGCGCTACGCGCCCGCCACTTGCCCTCATTAAAAATCGGGATGTCACAGAAGACACAGGGCCACGGACAGCCCCGCGAAGTCTGCATGGTCGTAAATCGCTCCATCGACAGCACGGCCGGCACATCCAACGGCATCGACTCGACGAAGTCTAACTCCAGGCTTTCCCGGTCAGGAAATGGCCACTGGTCCAGGTGGCGCTCCATCGTTCTGTTGGGATTATTGATCACCTTGCCGTCTTTCGCCCAAGTGACACCGCCCACCTCTTGCGGATCATCAAGACGGTCGAGCAAGTCCAGTAACAACTGCTCCCCGTCGCCTCGACACACAAAGTCGACTTCCGGACACTGTAGCTTCACCAACCCCGCATTGAGACTGGCAAATACGCCACCAAAGGCCAACTTGACGTTGGTATCGGCCGCACGAATCTGGCGAGCAAGAATTTTTGCATAGGGATAGCTCGTAGTACTGAGGAAGCTAAGACCCACCAAGGCGGGCTTCCGTCGTTTGATTTCTTCGATAATGAACTCATTGGGAGTCTCAGGATGTGCCTGATCGAACATCACGCATTCATGTCCTGCCCGCTTCAACACCGACGACAGCGACATAATGCCGATGGGCGGAAACCCCATGACCCGAATACGCCCGTTCTTAGCTCGCGTCTTCGCCGGAAGGGCATAAAACTGGGGATCGCGCACATGTATCAGAAACACCAGCATAGTAACGTCCTTTCATCGGGACAGTAACCGGATTCCTCATTTTGCTCGCGGACGGAGGATCCAGGTTCTCATTGTAGAGAGACCAAATCACTCAGGCCAATCGACCCACGTGAGGCGTCCTACAGTACCACGTCTCGCAAGAGGGAAAAAGGGAAGAATCTGACACCGAGAATGGGACGTCGGTAACATCGGCGCCCCTCAGCCGTTGACTGGCGGTATGATTTAGGCGGTACAAACGCAAAGAGGGCGACGGATCTGATCCGACGCCCTCTCTAGAAGAGATCCCTGGCTAGCGACCGAGTGCCGCCTTCACGGCCTGCCCGATCTCAGCAGGATTCTTGACGACTCGTACACCGGCAGCTTCCAACGCTTTCATTTTTTCCGTTGCCGTCCCCTTGCCGCCTGAAATGATGGCGCCTGCATGTCCCATGCGTCGCCCCGGCGGGGCCGTGATCCCGGCAATGAAACTGATCACTGGCTTCTTGACGTGCTTCTTAATATATTCGGCCGCCTTCTCTTCCGCGTCGCCGCCTATTTCGCCGATCATCACAACCGCCTGTGTTTCAGAATCTTGTTCGAACAAGGGCAAGACATCCACGAAACCCGTGCCGTTGACGGGATCTCCGCCGATTCCCACACAGGTCGTTTCTCCGAGACCCAACGTCGATAGTTGATGAACGGCTTCATACGTCAAGGTGCCGCTGCGGGACACGACACCGACTACACCACGTTTATGGATGAATCCGGGCATGATCCCGATCTTGGCTTCATCCACTGTGATGACGCCTGGGCAATTGGGGCCGATTAATCGGACATCACGTCCATGCAACGCACGTTTCACCTTCACCATATCGTTCACGGGAATGCCTTCGGTGATGCAGATGATCAGTTTGACACCTGCATCAGCGGCTTCCAGGATCGCATCCGCACAAAATGGCGGCGGCACAAAAATCAAAGAGGTATCGCAGTCGGTCTTCTTCACGGCATCGGCCACGGTATTGAAGACTGGTATGCCCTCAACTTCCTGTCCGGCCTTGCCAGGGGTCACTCCGGCGACCATCTTTGTGCCATACGCTTTGCATTGCGTCGCGTGAAAGGACCCTTCCTTCCCTGTGATCCCCTGCACTACCACCCGCGTGTTCTTATTGACGAGAATGCTCACGGTCTTCTCCTTTACGCCGCCTTGCCGGTCAGCATCACAATTTTCTGCGCCGCTTCCCACAGATCATTGGCAACCTCCAGCTTGAGGCCAGACTCCGCCAATAGTTTGCGGCCTTCATCTGCATTCGTACCCTGAAGACGCACCACTAATGGCACGGTAATCTTCACTTCCTTGGCAGCTTCGATCACACCATGCGCAATGCGCTCACATCGTACGATGCCGCCGAAGATATTGATAAAGATGCCCTTCACGTTCGGGTCCTTGAGCAGAATCCGGAATCCCGCTGCCACCGTGTCCTTCGTGGCTCCGCCGCCCACATCCAGGAAGTTTGCCGGCTCGCTGCCCGCCAGCTTGATGACGTCCATAGTGGCCATCGCAAGACCAGCGCCGTTCACCATGCAGCCGATGTTGCCGTCAAGCTTGACATAATTCAGATTGTTCGCCGTCGCTTCGATTTCCAGCGGATCTTCTTCATTCAGGTCCCGCATTTTCTGAACATCGTCATGTTTAAAAATGCCATTGTCGTCGAATGAGACCTTGCCGTCCAATGCCACCAAGGTTTTTTCCTTGGTGATAATCAACGGATTGATTTCAACGAGCGCCGCGTGCTTCTCCATGAACAGGCGATAAAGGTTGCCGAGCATTTGCACAAAGGGATTGATGACGGCTGGTTCCATCGTCTGCAAGCCCAATGCGAAGGCGACATTGCGCCCATTGTGCCCCTGAAATCCAACGGCGGGATCGATCGCTTCCTTGATGATCTTCTCGGGAGTCTTTTCAGCCACCTCTTCGATTTCCATCCCGCCTTCGGTGCTGGCAATAAACGTCGGCCAACCGGTGTCGCGATCAACAAGAATGCTCAGATATAACTCTTTGGCAATATTGGCGCCTTCTTCGAGCAGCAGGCGATGAACCGTTCTCCCCTTCGGTCCAGTCTGGTGCGTGATCAAGGTCTTGCCGATCAACTCCTTGGCAAATCCTGCGACAGCCCCCTTGTCCTTGGTAATTTTGACGCCGCCGGCCTTACCACGTCCGCCCGCATGGATCTGAGCTTTCACTACGAAGACCGGCGTATTCAATTCGTTTGCCCAGGCAGTGGCTGCTTCCGGTGAGGTAATTTCCTTTCCCCGTGGAACTGGCACCCCGAACTGTGCGAACAATTGCTTGGCCTGAAATTCATGAACGTTCATCGAAACCTCATAAGAGCTAATGGCTCATGACAAATGGCGTAGAGCGTGACTATCGGCGCGGTCTCCTCGTAGGACCAGCCGCCATCAGCCATTCACCGTACGCTCTGGTTCTTTTCGTGTATAGGCGGGGAGAATCATCGGAGAGATCACACCGCTCGAGCTGCCGTGCTGCTTGGCCTCCGCCCGGAACCGTCGAAGATGTTGGAGAGTGAGCTTGCCTTGTGGCATGGATGCGGCGCGCGATGCCGCTGTCAACCCCGAGCGCTTTCCAAACACCATGAGATCCAGTAGCGAATTACCCATTAATCGATTCCGCCCGTGCAATCCCCCGGAAGCTTCTCCGGCGACGAAGAGATTCTTCACGTTGGTTTCCGAGTTGGCATCGATCTTCACTCCGCCGTTCTGATAGTGCAGCGTCGGATAAATGAGGACGGGATCCTTGCTGATGTCGATACCGAATCGCTCAAACTGCATCATCATGGCAGGAAAATGCTTTTCCACCGTTCCCGGCCCATGCTCTGCATCGAGCAACGGCGTATCCAACCAAACCCCGACACGACCGGACATGGTGCGAATACCACGGCCCTCCTCACACTCACGAATAATGGAGGAAGAGACGACGTCGCGGGTATCGAGCTCATTCACAAATCGCTCACCTTTGGCGTTCACCAGATGGCCGCCCTCTGACCTGATGCCTTCTGTAACCAACGCACCGATCAATTGCTCAGGATAGACCGCACCCGAGGGGTGATACTGAAACGTATCGATATGATCGAGCTTCGCGCCCATCCGATACGAGAGGCACAACCCGTCGCCGGTTGCGCCGTAGTGATTACTCGTGGGGAATCCCTGAATGTGCAGTCGGCCGATACCGCCGGTCGCGAGAATCACCGACTTGGCAGCCACTACGACGTGCCGGTGGTTATCGAGATCCTTAAAGATCGCCCCCGTGCAATGGCCATGGTCGTCGCTCAGCAGCTCAACTGCTGCGCAAAATTCGAGCAGCTGGATCTTTTGGTTCAGGACCTCATCCTTGAGCACACGCATGATCTCAAGCCCGGTATAGTCCGAACAAGTCAGCAGGCGCGGCTTCGAGCTCCCGCCCCCCTTCTTCACATGGAGATTGCCATCGGCTTGCCGGTCAAAAAGTACGCCTAGTTCAATTAGCCACTTGGCAATGGAAGGCCCATCTTCGACCATGACCTTGAGTAATTCGTGGTCGTTCTGCATATGGCCACCCTTGAGGGTGTCAAGGAAATGGGTGACCGGAGAATCTTCCGGCGCAACGGAAATCTGCATCCCGCCTTGAGCCATAACACTATTGGAGTCCCCGAGTCGTAGCTTCGTGGCAAGAATCACCTTCGCACCGGTACCATGGGCATGCAACGCAGCTGCACACCCAGCACCGCCGCCGCCGACGACCAAAACATCCGTTGTGTAGTGTGGGGTTAGATCAATATTCTCAGCGATTGAGCTATCCCCCTCGAGAAGGGCAGCGAGTTCGACAACCGTTTTGTCCTCCGCGTTCGGGCCAAATCGAATCGGACGATAGGCGCTGGTGCGGTAATCAGGATGATATTTATGGATCAGCTGGTCGCGATCGGCAGGGGAGAACTTCGGGATAGTCTGTTTACGGCGAGCGTCCCGAGTCTGGTGGACAATCTGTTGGAGTGCGTGAATATCCATGGTTTCACTTTCAGCACGGAGCACAGTCATCGGACATATCTGCCCGAGACCGGCGGACAGCACGAGGCATTACTTCACTGTCGCGCAGTGGTCGGCCAGCTCCTGTTCGTTCATTGCAAGCACTTTGTTCCATTCATCGTTGAAACGGCCGTCTTGAATTTCCTGAATACGGATATCCAGCCCCTGCGGCTTCTCCGTGAAATGAGCACCTTGCGCCCTGCTCACGTACAGGGCGACAAGATTGGGAGCAATGTCGGCAATACAGACCGGTGTGCACATCCCGCACATGACGCAATCCATGAACATCTCGGAGACGCTCTTGAAATCACCGAACACTGCCTTCCAGACCCCTTCCCGCACGTCGATTTTCTGAGGGCAGGCTTCTGTACAGGCATTGCAATTGCGGCAAAGTGGCGCTTCCGGATAGAGATTGAAGAGGTCTTGCTTCGGATCTTTGAGCGACTGGATGTCGTACAGAGCCTTACGAGCAGGAAACGGCGGCATGATGGTGAAAGACATGCCGTCTTCCACTGCCATCTGGCAAGCCAAGCAGGTCCGAACCTTCGGATCATCCTTGGTTCGATAGTAGGTCGCACAGGCGCCGCAGAACCCTCCGAGACAGCCGGCTCCGCGCACCACCTCCTGACCCGTATGCCATAATGCCTTGATGACGGTGATACCTTCCGGCACTTCATACTTCTTACCGGAAATTTCAATCGTCACCATTTTGTGGCGCAACACTTCCGGCTGATCGATCACATTGGTGTCTTCTTGTGCCATGTTTCTCTCGTGAACCGCTGAAAGCCAGGCGTGGGGAGATTCGATTCTCCCTCACGCCTGACGCCTAATTGACGGATACGCCTCTACGCAATTGCGTCGATGATAGCATTCAGCGTGGTGCTCGGACGCATCGCCTTGGACGACTTCGCGTCATCAGGGTGGTAGTACCCACCTGTATCGACCGGCTTCCCCTGAGCCGCAATCAGCTCCTCAGATATCTTGGCTTCGTTATCTGCCATTTCCTTAGCAACCTTGACGAAGCGCGCTGCCAAATTCTTATCCTGCGTCTGCTGAGCTAACGCCTGCGCCCAGTAGAGAGCCAGATAGAAGTGGCTGCCACGATTGTCGATTTCTCCGACTTTGCGCGCCGGCGATTTATTGCTCTCCAGGAACTTGGCATTGGCTTGATCGAGAGTATCTGCTAGCATTTTCGCCGCGGGATTATTCGCCACTTTGGCCAGATGCTCCAGCGAGGCGGCCAACGCCAGGAATTCTCCGAGCGAATCCCACCGCAGATAGCCCTCTTCCTGGAACTGCTGCACGTGCTTCGGCGCGGATCCTCCCGCACCGGTCTCGAACAGACCACCGCCGTTGAGCAACGGCACGATCGAGAGCATCTTGGCGCTAGTTCCGATTTCGAGAATCGGGAACAGGTCCGTCAGATAGTCGCGTAACACGTTCCCCGTCACTGAAATCGTGTCCTTGCCTTCCTTGATCCGTTCCAGCGAGAGACGAGTTGCATCGGCCGGCGTCATGATCCGGATATCGAGCCCGTTCGTATCGTGTTCTTTCAGATACTGATTCACCTTCGTGATCAGTTGCGCGTCATGCGCCCGGTCCTTGTTTAACCAGAAAATCGCCGGCGCGCCGGTCGCCCGTGCGCGAGTCACGGCTAGTTTCACCCAGTCGCGGATCGGGGCATCCTTCACCTGACACATACGCCAGATGTCCCCTTCTTCGACCTTGTGCTCCAGCAACGCTTTTCCAGACGCATCGACAACGCGAATCGTACCGTTGCCCGGCGCCTTGAAGGTCTTGTCGTGTGAACCGTACTCTTCCGCCGCCTGCGCCATGAGTCCGACGTTGGGCACGCTACCCATCGTCTTCGGGTCAAGCGCGCCGTGCTTCTTGCAGAAATCGATCACCTCGCGATAGACCGGGGCATAGCTTGCATCGGGAATTACGCACTTGGTGTCAGCCAGCTTCCCGTCCGGGCCCCACATCTTGCCGCTGTCCCGAATGACCGGCGGCATGGAGGCATCGATAATGATGTCGCTCGGCACATGGAGGTTGGTGATCCCCTTGTCGGAATTCACCATCGCCATCGGAGGACGCTGCTTGTACACCGCCTGAATATCTGCTTCGATCGCCTTGCGCTGATCTTCCGGTAACGCCTTGATTTTAGCGTAGAGGTCGCCGATCCCGTTGTCCGGATCGACACCCAGCTTCTTCAGCGTCTCGCCGTGCTTCGCAAACACATCCTTGTAGAAAACCGTTACCGCATGACCGAAGATCTTGGGATCGGAGACCTTCATCATGGTCGCTTTCATGTGAAGCGAGAACAACACGCCCTGCTTGGCCGCATCCTGAATTTGTTCTTCGAGGAATGTGCGCAAAGCCTTGACGCTCATGAAGGTCGCGTCGACCACTTCGCCTGCCTGCAAGGCTACTTTTGGCTTCAGAACAGTGGTTTTACCATCCTGCCCGACGAATTCGATTCGCGCATCGGTCGCAGCGGTCGTGGTCAGCGACTTTTCATTCGAAAAGAAATCTCCACCCTTCATGTGACTGACGTGCGATTTAGAATCTGAACTCCAGGCTCCCATCTTGTGCGGATGCTTCCTGGTGTGCGCCTTCACAGACAAGGGCGCCCGGCGATCCGAGTTACCCTCGCGCAAGACCGGATTGACTGCACTGCCCTTGACTTTGTCGTAGCGGGACTTGATATCCTTCTCTTTGTCGTCCTTCGGATTTTCAGGATACTCGGGCAGCTTGTAGCCCTGGCTCTGCAATTCCTTAATGGCTGCCTGCAACTGTGGCAGCGAGGCGCTGATATTGGGCAACTTGATGATATTGGCTTCCGGTTTCTTGGCCAGTTCGCCCAATTCGGACAGTGCGTCCGGTTGCCGCTGTTCCGGCGTCAGATATTCAGGAAACACCGCAAGGATTCGACCGGCCAGCGAGATATCCCGCAGTTCCACCGATACACCGGCTGCCTTGCTGAAGGCATTAATGATCGGCAAGAGCGAATAGGTCGCGAACATCGGCGCTTCATCAGTCTTGGTATATATGATCTTGTCAGCTTTCGTAGTCATGATTCTCCCTCTTATCCCCCCATGAGTTAGTTCAGCGCATTCAGCGCTGAACCCGCCTTGAACCAAGCGATCTGCTGTTCAGTGATGCTGTGGTTCGTTTGGATGGTCAGAGCTTTGCCATCCGCCTTGTGTATGGTGACCTGCACCGGCTTGCCGGGGGCCAAATTATTCAACCCCGTCACGCTGATGCGGTCCTGCTGCTCGATTTTGTCGTAGTCCTTCGGATCTGCGAAGGTCAAAGCCAGGATTCCCTGCTTCTTCAGATTGGTTTCATGAATCCGGGCAAAACTCTTAGTAATCACGACTCTGACATTCAAGAATCGAGGCGACATCGCCGCATGCTCGCGGCTGCTACCCTCACCATAGTTCTCATCACCCACCACGACCGACCCAATACCTTTGGTCTTGTAGTCGCGTGCGATCTGAGCAATGGTAAGGTTCGACTCACCCGTGAGGACATTTGTTCCTTTGCCGGGCTCTGCTGTAAAGGCACTGTTTGCGCCCAAGAACATGTTGTCGCTAATCTTATCGAGGTGCCCACGGAACTTGAGCCATGGCCCGGCCGGAGAAATATGATCCGTGGTTGTCTTTCCCTTCGTCTTGATTAATAGCGGCAATTTTTCGAAATCTTTACCATCCCAGCGTGGAAATGGCTGAAGCAATTGCAACCGTTCGCTGGTAGCCGGTATGTCCACCGTCAACCCCTCGCCGTTTTCAGCAGGAGCCACGAACCCCTCTTCACCTTTCGCAAAACCCTTGGCAGGCAGTTCCTCCCCCTGCGGTGGCTGGAGCTTGAACTCTTTTCCATCCGCGCCCTTGAGGGTTTGATTCACGGGATCAAATCCCAAGTCACCTGTAATGGCGTAGGCGGTCACGACTTCGGGACTTGCTAGGAATGACAAGGTTTCGCTGATTCCGTCATTGCGACCAGGGAAGTTGCGATTAAATGAGCTGACAATTGAATCCGCCTTACCCTTCACTCCGTCAGCCCGCTTCCACTGCCCGATGCAGGGGCCACAGGAATTCGAGAGGACCGTTCCTCCGAGCTTTTCAAACGTCGACAAGAACCCGTCACGCTTCATCGTATGATAGATGCGTTCGGATCCGGGAGAGACGAGGAATGACGCCTTCGCTTTCAACCCAGCCTTCAAGCCCTGCTCGGCTACATGCGCAGAACGACTAATGTCTTCGTAGGAAGAGTTCGTACAGCTACCGATGAGTGCCGCTTTCAACTCAACCGGATATCCCTTCGCCTTTGCCTCCGCCGCCAACTTTGAAATCGGCCGGGCAAGATCCGGCGTATGCGGACCAACTACATGCGGTTCAAGTGTCGAGAGATCAACCTCAACGATCTGATCGTAATATTTCTCGGGTGACTGGTAGACCTCGGCATCGGCTACGAGCAGATCCTTGTGCGACTGGGCAAGGTTCGCTAAATCAGCCCGGTCAGTGATGTTCATGTAGGCAACCATTTTCTGGTCGAAGGGAAAAACGGAAGTCGTAGCCCCAAGCTCCGCACCCATATTACAGATAGTGCCCTTGCCTGTGGCACTGATCGTTTCGGCACCCGGGCCGAAATACTCCACAATCTTGTTGGTCCCACCCTTCACCGTCAGCAAACCGCACAGATAGAGAATAACGTCTTTCGGCGAAGCCCAACCATTCAATTTTCCCGTCAGACGCACGCCGATCAATTTCGGATGGAGAACCTCCCATGGCAAACCTGCCATCACTTCACCGGCATCTGCTCCGCCGACACCGATCGCCAGCCCGCCTAAACCACCACCGTTCGGTGTATGTGAGTCCGTTCCAATGATCAAACAGCCGGGGAACGCATAGTTCTCCAACACCACTTGGTGGATAATCCCTGCTCCTGGCTTCCAGAAGCCAATGCCATACTTCTTCGCCGCAGAAGCGAGGAAATTGTAGACCTCTCGATTTTCGTCCATCGCGCGAAGCAGATCCTTCTCGGAACCCATTTCAGCGCGAATGAGGTGATCGCAATGGATCGTACTCGGTACGGCCGCTTTCTTCTTATTGGCCTGCATGAACTGCAGCATGGCCATTTGGGCCGTGGCATCTTGCATGGCCACACGATCTGGCCTGAGCGCCAACATCGCCTTGCCTCGCTCCCAGGTCTGCGCGTCGAAATTATCTGCATGCGCGACCAAGATTTTTTCAGCCAGGGTGAGTCCACGACCGAATTGCTTTCTGGCCTTGGCGAACACATCCGGCATCTTGGCATACAGCTTCTTGGCGAGATCCATCGACATGACTTATCTCCTTATAATATGTCTGCCGCCAGCGCAGACCCGTCAACCGACAGGGATCGCAAAATCTCCGAGAGCGGATTGACGAATCACTCTTGACGACCGACCATTGTCGCCTTACTTCAACGGCGGAACTTCCCGCCTCTTCGGTGCCGCATAATTCACAAGGTAATCGAATAAACGGATAAGCCGGCTATCTTGACGTTTTTGGTCAACCCAGTGTCCGATCAATCCGATCGTCCGCGAGAGAATGAAGAATCCGTTCAAGCTATCGACTGGGAATCCGATATCGACCAGTACGGCCGCCATGGTCCCATCGACGTTCAAAATCAGGTTATCTTTTTTGACGGAGGTAATTTTCTCTACTTCCAGCGCGAAATCCAGGCATGGCGTCTTGATGTGCAAGCTCTTCACGTACCCAACCAATTCCTTCACTCGCTTATCCGGATTGCGCAAACTCTTCACACGATGACCGATTCCCGGAACCGGCCCATGGTTTTTCTTCATGTAGGCCAAGAATTCGTCGACCGACATCTTGTTATCAACTGCATATTTAAAGAATCGTCCGGCATCAGTGACCGCACCGCCGAAGCGCGGACCAATCATAATCATGCCTGCGGCGACTGATTGCGACAGTCCGATCCCAGCACAGGCCGCAAGAATTGTTGCGTATGCGCCGCTCACGCAGGGACCGTGATCAGCAGAAAGCATCATGATGCGCTTAATGATCTCGGCTTCCTGCTTCGAGATCAGCCGCTTGTCCCACAAAAGACCGATGACGTGAGGAATTTCGTAGCCCTTGTTAATGAGCTCAGAGGCAGGATAACCGTCGTAGCAAGGCTCATCGCCGCGGTCATCGCTGATGGTCGTACGGATCAGCGGCGAAACCATAACCTCATCGGCCTTCATCGCCTCTTCGACGGTTTTTGGCAACCGAGGCAAGACAGCAGGCTCGACCGGCTCCTTGACTTGGCCGGACTTCAAGAGATCTTGATAAGTTTCCTTGATGGCGGGACCAAGCGCGCCAAACGTTGGCGGCACGAGGGCCCCGGCTTTCTTTAGCGCATCGGATTTGGAGCGGGCTGATCCTTCACCCTTCATGCCCTCTTTCGCGCCGGCATGACCGAATTTCATCCCCTTCGGCAAACTCTCCTGACAGAAGCCCGAGACCACGGCAATCAACTTGACCCGCCGTTTTTTGGCGCCATACCATTCTGCGGCCCGCTCTTCGAGATCGCCGCCCATCTCTCCGACAATAACGACCGCCTTCGTTTGGGGATCGTTCTCGAACATCTCGAGATAACTGACGTAATCGGTGCCAGGATAGGCATCACCGCCGATACCGATAGCCGTCGTGATCCCGTCGGCAAACTGAGAACAGATCCAAATGATTTCGTTCGAGAGACCACCGGACTTGGTGATGACGCCGAACGATCCTTCACGATAAAGCTTGGAGAGAACAAGATTGTCGAATGCACCACCAATTACACCAAGCCGGCACGCTCCAGCAGAGATGATACCAATGGATGAGGGGCCGTTAAAAACCTTCCCCAACTTACGCGCATGAGCGCCAAGAATCTTGGCATCTTTTTCCGGCACCCCCTCGGTGATCATTGAGACCACCTTGATGTGAGAATCGTCCAGCGCCTCCATACCACCCTTCATCGCGCGGTCTGCGCCAATGTATACGAGACTGGTATTCAGGGTCGGATGATGCTTGGTGGCCTCAGCAATGGACTTGTAGACAGGAATGGCGATCAGACCACTGCCGTATGGAATCTCATTGCTCTTGCCGGCATCGGGCGGATAGACAAACGCCTCAACATTGAGCGGACGCTTAATGAGATAACAGAACTCGGCCATGCGACGGGCAGCGTTGACACCGGCTTGACCACCCTGGATCACCACACGGGTGTCTTTGTTTGCCAGAATACTCATCTCGGGATCTCCCCTTATCTTCGGTTGGTCATAGGCGGCAGGCTACTTCGCTTGGAGTGCCTTGTCGACAATGTCGGTGAGCGGTGTATTGCGGTCGAAGACATTGATGTCAAAGCCTTCTTCTTTCAACGCGCGCATCGCATCAAGCCCCTCTTTTTCCCGCGGCCCACCGCGGCGCACCCAAATCTTTACGTTCTTCAACTTCCCTTCGGACTTCGCCTTCCTGAAGCCGTTGATGATCCCTCCGAACGTCTTCTTCACGTCGGTGAAATTGGCGATCGCACCACCAACGATGATGTTCCTGATTCCCGGCAGAGAACAGACCTTTTCCGTAAGGACCTCGACGGCCCAATCGGGTGGATCACCGGAGTATTCGGCATAGTTGGCCAACTTGCCGCCACGCGCCACGACCGCGTCGGAGTAGTACACGCTGGCACCACCGCCCGCCGGCAACATCGCTGTATCCCCACCAGGAATTTCGATGAATTTAACTGAGCCTTTAATCTTGCTGTCGACAGCCATCACCTCAAGCTCTTGCTTGGAATAGGCACGGCCAAACTCTGCCGCAAAAGCGAAGTTCCAGTCCGGATGTCTAAATTTGGCATCGCCGTCGAGCAATGTCACGGCATCAAGCGCGACCAGTTCTTCATCGGCGGCACGAAGGACGACCGGATTCACCTCGAGATACTGCGCATCTTCACTGTCGAAGCAGGCAAACATTTTCCCTGCAAACTCAGCCATCTTCTTCGCGAGCGGCCCGCTAAATCCTGCCTCTTTCGACAGTTTTTCGAGGGATTCAGGAGAAGGAGATTGCCCGATCTCAAGACACAACCGTTTGACACGTTCCCAATTTGATTCAACTTCGATCCCGCCACAATTGGCAACCAGGATCTCACTGCCTTCGCGCGTTGATTTGACCGCGCAATAATACTCTTCCTTGTGTGGGATCATCTCAGAGACAATCACCTGAGTCACGGTGATGCTGCCGACCTGACGGCCAATCATCTCTTTAGTGGCAGCTTCAGCCGCCTTGAAGTCCAAATCGATCTTCACCAGCCCCAACTTGAAGCGCGACCCAAGAGCCTCGTGCGCTTTCGCAACGAGCTTGGACTTCTTCAGCCATTCATTGGCCTGACCGAGCCTGGACAACTCATCAACGGAAGTGACGACCACGTAATTGGGAACATTAATTCCCCACTTCTTCATCAGCCCCATCCCGGGACCTTCCAGCACTTTCGCCATGATTGACGACTCCTTGGTGTGTGATAGGGCA
This sequence comes from Nitrospira sp., assembly GCA_024998565.1. Taxonomy (NCBI): domain Bacteria; kingdom Pseudomonadati; phylum Nitrospirota; class Nitrospiria; order Nitrospirales; family Nitrospiraceae; genus Nitrospira; species Nitrospira sp. Next base: position 33,786 of record JACOEM010000012.1, on the reverse strand, counting down.
GAGAAACGGAGCGGTAGAGTACCGAATTCTGCTGATTAGCTCAATCCTCCAAAAGGCCCAAGCTTCAAGCACAGAAGTCCTACCATAATGAGCACCGAAGATTCATCAGCATAAATAATTGATAACGTTATTATTGTCTCCGATGCTTCGAGGTTTGCGGTTAGCGAGACCTTTCAGGCCCTGTGGGACGCCGACGCCCGTTTCGCTGGCATGTGGGACAGTAAAACGAACTTCGTTCGCCGCCTGAACGACAGATGACCGTACCGCAGGCATTCGGGCAGGGCTCACCGGCCCTGGCATACACCAGATGCCTGCTCTTGTACTGGCCTTCGGTCCCATCCGGCGCAAAAAAATCCCGCACACTCGACCCGCCCAAGGCGATGGCGTCCCGCAGCACCTCCCCCATGACTTGATAGAGCTGCGTCATCGCCTTCCCTGAAATCGTATTCGCCGGCTGATCGGGATGGAGCCGGGAACGGAAAAGGATCTCATTTGCATAGATATTACCGATCCCTGCGATAACCTGTTGATGCATCAGGAGAGACTTCAGCCGACTCCGTGTCGCTCTGAGCACACACAAAAATTGCTCATGACTGATCATGAGGGGGTCATAGCCGAACCGGCGAGTGACATATCGATCCAGCCCCGCTTGGTCAAGCAACGATAAACGACCAAACCGGCGCGGATTCCAATATCTGACATCAGGCTCAGAACAACCATCGAGATGCAGGATAAAGTGGGTGTGGTGGGGATGCTTGGTCGAGGTGGATCGAAACAGCAATAATCCGGTCATACCTAACTCCGCGACGAGGAATCTCGGCTCCTTGCCGCAGAGAAAGTGAAGAATCACGCTTTTTCCCTTCCGCTCGACCCCTGTAATCTTGCCCTGACGATACTGTTCCAGAGAAGGCAACCCTTCTCGCACGATATCCTCACGGCCAATCCAGCAATCACGGACTGTAGCTCCGACGACCCGTTCGCGCAGTTGACGCGCAGCGACCTCGGCTTCCGGCAACTCAGGCATTAATATTCTCTCGGTGGCGGAGTGGACTATATGGAGGGCAAATTACGCCATGGGGCCGAGTTAAAATGCAACTCCAACCTGCGATAGTCCAGGAGGCATCAATTTGGATGAGTATAACGGGAGCGGCCGATGGGGGATGAGGAACCGACGAAGGAGGACAAATCGGAATGTCCCGAACAGCGCAGCATTTAGGGAGTTGATGAATTCACTCGAGCTTGCCGCCGAAGACAAACATCCTGAATCTTCTCTTGGAGGCGCGGCAACGGCATGCCGCCCGGTCGCCTGGTCAACACGAGCTTCACCGCATCGTCATAAGCCATTCCTTCGATACAGCATAGATAGGCAATTATTACTGATACCGATCGCCCCATGCCGACCCTGCAACAGACCATCAATCGATTATCAACCACATGCGCCGCAATCCATTCCACAGCCTCATACAACGCAGACGCGGCCGGCTCACCAAACTCCTTGAGCGGAATCTTGGCATAGATAACCCGCGAGGGAACTGTCACATTTTGCTCTTCAGCCACCATGAGAACAGCACTTACCTGAGGGGGAGGATTCCTGGCGTCATCGGCATTACCGACCAGCAGACGTTTGTTGATCATGTGCATCGTGTCGTTAGTATAGGGGGCATAGACTCCCGGTCAAGTGAATCCTCGAAATTCGGGCAAGACGGTTGAACATCGCTGAAACCGGTGCGTATACTCAACCTCGCTATTCGAGGAGGAATTGATGGCCCACACGTCGCTTGAGGCAGTAGAAAAACGTCTGGCGAGTGTCCAGTGCGCAATCTGTAAGACCAATACCTTCGGCGTCGACCGGCGCACATTGCAGCCAGATGGGGAATGCCGGGGTGTCTGCTTGAAATGTCGGTACAATTTCCCTATCTACACAGATATGGAATTCTACCTTCGGACTCAACCGGATGTACCCTATCGGCTAAAAGAGATTTCCTGCCCAAACTGCCAGCATCGTGGGGTGACCTTGGACTTTCGGATCACCATGTCCGTCCGCGAAGCAATCTATTTTGTTACCTGCAACGCCTGCCAGACACAGTTCCCTGAACGATCTTCATTGGAAGCGTTTGAGTAACCTTCCGAACGAAGTTTCATGTATACTGGGTCTATTATGAACACCACACCAGAACCAGACTCCCAGAAACCTCCTACTCCGGGTACCCAGGGTGAAACGAAGCCCCGGAAGGAAATTCCGCTCATTTCAGTCCCAAACGATCGGGACATGATTGCAGCGGAAATGGCCGAACTCTTCGACGAAGATCGGGTATCCCATCAGCACGGTTCCTCAGAACCTGAGGCTGACTAGATCTTTACGCAGAGCGAACGATCTCCACGGTGCCGGACGAGGTAATGCGGCCAACCATGGCCGGTCGTCCTTTTCGCTCCTTCCTGACAATTTCGCTCACCCGAATGATAGCCCCGCGATGCCAGTTATCAAATGCCAGGTTCGACACTGAGCTCTCCTTGTCCTGACGCCCAATCTCCGACCTTCCTGCTTGATCGCACAGCCACACTCGTTTTTCTCCTTTCATCACGCGTAACTCGCTCACCACCCGGTGATAGTCGGGATTTCGCGGCACGAGCGTTTTTCCGTCCTTTCGCAGAATCACATAGGAAAATTTAAGCGCATCCTTGATAAGCCCGACTTGTCGATCGACTTGAGCAATCCAGGCCGGCTTCTCCCACCTCCGCTCTTCATGGCACCAATCATCCGGCTTGACTAACGCGGAACAGGGCGCGTCATGGAGACAGGGGGCATAGACAGAACAGTGCCGCCCTGCCAGAAGGTTGTCTCGCACCTGATGTAGATCCCGCGAAGCAGACCGCGTAGCCGGCTCGATAAGCATTAGACTCCCTTCAGAGTCCAAGTAATTCAGGAGTTCCCCTATCAACGCAGTCCGTTGTCCCACGGAATCCATACTGCCCACGAATAGCTCTGAGAGAAGATTCTGAACAATAATAAGCTGGTAACCATTTACACCACCGCCGTCACGGATAGTGGAGGGCAGGGAACGTTCGAGGTTGCACTCCACGGTTGTCAACGGCAGGATAGACTGATCCCGCTGCTGTTCAGAATAGGCCTGCCAAACATCAGTAGCCACCCTTAAGACATGGGGTGAACGATCAACAGCTATCACGCGGAGGGTAGACGGCGGCCTCGCAGCCCTCGAAAGGCACCAATCGAGTACGCCGATGGCTCCTGTTCCAGGGCCGCCACCGAGGTCCAATACTCGAAAATCCTGGTCCGGAACGAGGGGATATATAGGCTGCAGTTCGTCCAAGAGGACCTGCACTTTGGCGAGATTAACCGGCAGGTAGTAGACCAAGTAACCGACCCGCAACTGAGGGTCCTCGAAGTAAACCCTGTTTCCCACCTGCCCACTTCGTGTAAACATTTCGGAAAGTCCCGACACTGCCCCAACTATTGATTGGGATGGCCCCTCAGAGTGTTCAAGGAGATTTACTTTGGCCACCTTCGTGATAGCCCTCAACACTGCCGGTGATAGTTGGTACATAGACAGACCCTCGGTTGACCCCCCAAAGCAGGCTGGGGTATTCTCATCAGAGAAGGAGCATTCACATGACTGACCATATTTTGCAAGCATATCGGGAGGTGGAGATGGCCATGGAGCGCTTCACACTTATCCTCCATGACCATGTCGATCATCTCCGCAAGACTGAAGCCCCCGGCTCAGACAAGTTGCACCGTATGGCCAACGGTACCAAAGCCATGCGCGATAGCGCATCGATCTACCTGTCCTATGCCAAGTACGTTGCTCACGGGATGCCGGAAAGTCCTGATCTAGTCGAGGAGGATCTTCAGGGCTGAGGAGCCACACTCGAGCATCTTCCAAAATACACAGGGCCCGTTCGGCATAACCGAACGGGCCCTGCTGTTTCTACCTCAATGTTACTCTTGACCTAAATGCTGCGCATGAAATGCCCCATGGCCTCATGATCAGCAGCTGAGGCGCCCATAACTTGTGAAATCGCAACGTTCGTGGACTTCTTTCCGGTCAAACCGGATTCGACTTCGTCCACGATCAATTCCACCGGCATAGACTGCCCGCCATACACTCTCGGGCCACCGATAATCTTGGCATTTGAGAAACCGTAGATAGCAGTCGCCACTTCTTTGGCTAACCATCCGACATAGTTGAATTCCGGCACAACGATCAATTTAGCTTTCCCGCAGAGCTTGCGCAATTCCTGAGTCGGGAATGGGCGGAGCGATCGAATCTTAATCAGGCCGATCTTAATACCTTTTTCGGCGCAAATACGAACCGCTTCACGGGATTGAGCGGCCGCACTACCTGAAGCAATAATAACCGCCTCCGCATCATCCACATTCTCTGCCGTGAGTAGTCCGCCCATGTACTGGTTGATGTACTTACGGGAGCGCTCCACAGCAGCCCACACTTCCTGCTGCCACACCGCGTGAATGTTGTAGGCCATAAAATTGGACTTCTGAACGGGGGCATCGCGAGAGAGTCGTGCCGGAGGGTTCTCAGCATCAAGCACCGGCACCGCCCCACGCCAAGGTTCGCGCGGGGGAAGTTTCATCCCACGATCTTGCATACGCACATAGCCACGAGCGTGCGTCACAAAAAATCCGTCACAGCACACGCCGACTGGGAGGGTCACATCATTCTTCTCGCTGATAACAAACCCAGCCAACGTGAAATCATACATATCCTGCTGATTTTCAGCATGGAACACAATCATACCGCAATTGAGCAGATAAGACACTTCGATATTGTCAGGTTGAATGGCCAGCGGTGCGTTCACCACTCGGCAAGTAAACATGGCCACAACTGGTAGCCGGTGCCCTGGCCAAGAAGCAATCCCTTCCAACCCTCTCAACGTGCCTGGCCCAGCCGTTGCCGTATAACAACGAACTCCAGCCCGTGACCCGCCGGCGATAGCCGCCATGACACCGACTTCTTCTTCGCCACGGTAATATTCCTTGACGTACCCCTCACCATACAACACGCCGACCAACTGCATGGTTTCACTTTGGGGGGTAATGGGGTAGGCAATGGCAAGATCGACGTTTGACCGGCGAATAGCCTCTTTTGCGGCTTCGCTGCCAGTGATGAACTCCTTCGTTCGAGGAGCTTCCAGGAACATGTACTCAGGAGTGACGACCTTCTGCCGCTTTGCATCTGCGTGCGGATCCTTCTTGGTCTCGGCCTTCGGAGCCGACACGCTCGTAGTAGGGTCACCCTGCGGATTGGTCTTTTGTTTGGATTCCAATGCTTCGCTCATCGTTGCACCTCTTGACTGTATCGCCTTAGCCTAAAACCTTAGCCTTCCCGCTTCATCTGTTCAGCTGAGTGGCCAAATGTAGCCGCGCTGCCTACGCCTGCAGCAGAGGGCATAAAGGTCATAGGATTCGTGTGCGTCTTTCCGTCATGGACCTTTGATTGAGTTCCAGTGAATCGGACGTTCTCGCCGTTATCCGGAAGCTTTATGCCCATTTCCTCACGAACCTTCTTAAAGATTTGTGCGGTTTTCTTCAGCTTCAACGTATCCGAATCGCGAATGGTCAGCATGGCGTCCTCATGTCCCTGCTCGGCACAGATAGCCATGGTGCAGCAGTTCGTCCCCGCCCTGATCATTTTCAACGTAAGATTGGCATAGTGACAATGAACACCGATAAAAATACAGGCCTCAATCTTATTACCCCAAATAGTGAGATTCGGGTGGTTTGGATTGATCACCTCTTCTGGATCGATTTTGGGATACTTTGGCCGATAATCCGGCATGGGAATGATCATCACATCTGGGATCTGCGCCGCAATTTCAAGAACCGCTTGCGCCTTCTCGACGGCATGGTTGTTCCACGCCCACAAGACGAGAGGACCAGGGAAAATCGTCGCATTCGGGCTCGTCAACATCTTCCGAGCCATCTCTTCAATGACTGTGTCTTCGTTGGGCTCCAGCAAGCCATAATACAGTCCCTGCCCAGGGTCCGGCAGCGAGACTCCCAACTGAGCCGCTGATGGTGGATGGAACCCTGCTGGTCCCGGCACGATTATCCGTTCTCTCGTATCTTGCGTCGTTCCCACGCCCGTTCCCCTTTCGTGCAATTACCCAACTACAGGGCTGACCAATGTCGCCGTCGTGCTCTTTTCCCCATAGGTAATATTGTCCGTCAACGCTGCAACCGGCAGCTGATCGATCATGATCATTTTAATGGCATTGTTCTTTGCCATATTGTCACAGACCCACACGCATTGCGCGCAGCCCTTACAACGATCTACCGCCACATAAGCCGAGCCGTACTTGAATCCCTTGTCCTTGCCCATTTCATCGCTATACAAAATGGTATTGGCTTCAGGGCAATACTGAGTGCACAACTTACAGCTCTTGGCAGCACAGATCTCAACACTGATATCGGCTACGAGATACATGAGAACTCCTTGTCCATAACTGGATTATGCGGTGACGCTCTCCGTCGTTTCCGAACGCTTCACAGAGGGGGCCGCCCATCCATGGTCAACGGCATAATTCCAGCCGGCGCGAATAACTGCCACGTTTTTCTCGATCAACTCTTGCTTCTTCTTGAATTTCCGTTCAACGACGCTGTCCAGCGCAGCAGTACCTCCGGAGACCACAAAACCTTTTCCGAGGAACCGATCTTTCACCGATTGTTCCAAGGCCTCAACAGAGGTCAGTCCTGTGATCGCCCCGATGCAACCCATCAAGGCCATGTTCGTGGCGAGGTCCATTCCCGCTACTTCCAAAGAAAGCTTTGTCGCCGGGAAATAATACAGTTTCGCATGGCGCTCTTCGAGCTCACGCGCCTGGTCCCGATGAAGCTTCATCGGACCATCGTTATTAATCAAGGCAATCCCGTTCTCCTTCAACCCGAAGTAGAACGGCATGGTGTACGACTTGCCGTGCGTGATGACCTGCGGGTGAAAGATGATGATGATATGCGGGAAGGTGATCTCACCGATTTCATAGATAGGCTCATCCGAGACTCGAACATAGCTCTCGACTGGTGCCATGCGCTTTTCTGATCCATAAAACGGAACGATCGTGCTTTCTCCTCCGGCATGAATGACCGCCGTACTAAGAATATGCGAGCCGGTCACAACGCCCTGGCCGCCCACACCCGCCATACGAATATTGAACCGTGTCGCCATACTCAACCCTCCTTAAACGTTGCTCAGGCCTTGGGAAGCCCAGGAGCGGGAGCAGCCGGCTTCGGGAGAAATTCCTTGTAGCCATACCGTTCCGTAAGAAATTGCTTCGCCTCGTCGGTAATATATTCGGAGAACTGATAGCGATCGTTTTCAACGTTCTTTGCGTCTTCCATAACCTTGTCGGTCGGAATGGCATATTCAATGTTGCAGGAAGTATAAGCCTGAATGTAGGTAGACCCGACCTCTCTGGCGATCAACACGGCCTTCTTAATGACGCTCTCAACACGGCGAGGATTGTTCGGCACCACCGTCGCAACATAGGCGCAGCCGGCAACTTTGGCCATCTGCAGCATATCCATCTTCTCAAACTTCTTCCCTAACGGAGCCATCTTGAGCACGGCGCCACGATTGGTCATGCCGCTTTCCTGCCCACCGGTATTCCCGTACACTTCATTGTCCAACATGATGGTGGTGAAGCGTTCCTTGCGGAACCAGGAGTGAAGGACCTGCTGAAATCCGATATCAGCCGTACCGCCGTCACCGGCCATAACAACCACGTCCTTGGGCTTATCACCAAACCGAAGCCGCAACCCACGGGACAGCCCGCTTGCCACACCGTTTTGGTCGCCGTAATTGCCGTACACAAAAGGAATGGCGGCCTGCGAGATCGCCAGGCGTCCACAACCGGCAGTTCCAACCGTGATGGTGTCCTCTGGATTGGGGAAGGCAATCATGGCGAGCCGGATGAAAAGGGTCATCGCACAGCCGGCACACATCGGGTGCTCTTCAAGCACCTCCTTGAAGGAGCCCATTTGCGAAACAGAGACTTTTTTCCCGAAGGGACCATGCTCAACCATGTCCCGATATTCTTTCGGCATGAACTTTTCAAAGCCACTTGAAAACTTGACGTAATCAAGGCTCATAAGAATTCCCTCCCTTTTATAAGCTGAGGACTTTCTTCGGACCAACAACAACGGTCAGAAAAAGTCAGGTGCAGATTATCTTGACGTTATATTTGGACTTGAGTACCGACCTGTGTTCCCGACACGGAACGGAATGTTAGCATTCTTACTTCGCATAGTTGCCGAGTGTAACAAAGCCCGAAAAAATCTGTCAATTGCAACCAGTACGGAAAAAAGTCCCATTACTCCAGGACAATGGCGAGTCTATAGAGTCCGGAAAAGCAATGCAACTTTGCAGAAGGCCCACACCGGACGAAAGAAGGCCTAGTAGAAATAACGGTGCTAGGCCCTTGGCCCTAAATCCGCTTGAACGCGAAGATTTTACTTCTGCCGCAACCACGATGCGTCACGCAATTCAGTTGCAGTTGACCCGAGAAGCGGGTAAACATTGCTGCTTAACGCGTTTCGATCTACACTGCGCCTATGCCTATACGAGTGCTGGTCCCGGGAGAAGAACATGGCGAGCAACATGCGGGAGGGGTGCACAAGCGACCACCAATCCCGGATGGCTCACTCAAGGCCGAGTGCCCAAAATTCATGAGCCATGGTCCATGCGGAGGCGTCCGCAAAGGTGGATTCTGCGAGGTCTATCCGGAAATGACCTGTCCGTGGGTCACGCTCTACAATAAATTGAACGAACTGGGCCAACTGGAGTGGATGAAGCAAGTCTGACAACAACAAGGTGGGGTGATCGGGTGACGGCGAAAGGTAATAAAAAACAGAAGCCCGCGGGAGCAACCACAAGGCTGGGATACAACGAACGGCACGCCAAGAGCGGGATCGCTACTCCCCTGCCCGACATTGAGACATTCCCCAATCAATACAAGGGATACGAAATTACAATCGTCATCCCAGAGTACACAGCCATTTGTCCTAAGACCAACCTGCCGGACTTTGGAACTATCACCCTTCGCTACAGGCCAGACAAGTATTGCCTCGAGCTTAAGGCGCTCAAAATGTACATTCATGCCTACAGAAATGTAGGAATTTTCTACGAGAATGCGGTCAATCGCATCCTTCAGGACATCGTACGAGCCTGTCGGCCAACCAAGGCGACGGTAACCGGTGAATTTGCCGCTCGTGGGGGACTGCGAAGCGTGATCGAAGCAAACTATCCGGCATAAATTGCCTGCTCAACAGCCTCCTCTGCGCGCCTTCCACTGGCTACTTGCCTCGCTTCACCTCATCACCGGCACTCCCATCGCAACTATCCCACTAACTCTGCGGCAGCTCATTACGTGCTGCGCACTGCCAATGTTTCTCACTGAAAACGCCTAAAGTCCCACTCAAAATCCACCGACATCAGACAGTCAGGGTGCGGCATGGGTCGGCACAGGCTACCTGTGCGTCGCAACAGGGTTGCTATCGAGCAGGAAAAGGACACCGTCTTGCGCACGCACTCCATGGGAGCAACCATCGTTCAGGCGGTGGTAGGGCTCTTTGTTGTGATATCGGGAACCTACGACATGTCGGTTCAAACCGCAGAAGCTATCCCCGCCTTTGCGCGGAAATATGCGTTGAACTGCACGACGTGCCACACGGCTCCACCACAGCTCAATACATTCGGTGAGCGGTTCCTTGAAAACGGCTATCAGCTTCCGGGAACCGAAGATGGAGGCATCACAGGAAAGAAGAATCTCGGCGACCTCAGCCTGGATGATTTTGCGAACTACACAGGTGTCCGGCTCCGTGGAAACGTCCTGCGCGCCCACAACTTCAAGCAGCAGAATCCGCCGGGGGCAGAATCCGGCACGGTCCAAAACAAAAGCGAGCTCGGATTCCCGGAAGTGTTCAGCCTATTCACTGCCGGCACCCTGAGCAAAAATATCGGGTTTTTTGCCGAGCTGGAATCCAATCTCGAAGAAGGGGCAACAGGGATCGAGCGAGCCTTCATTACGTTCAACAATGTTGCAGGTGAGAATATTGCCAATATCCGCATCGGAAAACTCGACCCTTCGGCCGTATTCTCCTTTTCCACTCTCCGGCAACAACTCGAATTTATCGGTGAGAGCACGAATTCCTCCAGCGACGCGGTCCAGCGGGCAGGGCTCTTCCCGCTTGCCGCAGCCGCCAAATTCTACGGTTTGCGCGATCGCTCAGGGGCCGTCATTTCCCCCTATGCCCCCTCGCTCTACAACGCAGTGGCGGAAACCGGCGTCGAAGTCCGCGGGCGCCCGTTCGGCGACTGGTTCATGTATCAGGTCGGCGTGCTGAATGGATCGAACGAAGGCTTTGGAGATTCCAACAAAGGCAAAGACTTTTACGGCGCCATCCGCCTTGATTACGCCCGCTCAGCCAACTTTTCAGCAAGCCTCTCGGGATTTGCCTATCTCGGGAACAGCAACGCCACCGTATTCGACGGCACACGCAACGTCGATGCGAATTGGAATCGCTACGGTGCGGCTGCCCACCTGCGCTACAAAATGCTGGATCTCCATGGGATGTATACACTGGATAGAATCACACATATCCCGACAGCGGCCTTGAGCAATTTCGACACCACCGCCAGCGGAGTGACCGTCGCGCTGGATGCCTACGTCACGAACCGAACCCTGCTCTCGCTACGGTACGACAACATGGATGCCGGAGGAGATCTGGCCCAGCGTACATCACAAACGTTCGCCGGCATGCAGATCAAGCACTACCTTCGCTCGAATGTGGCCGTTTACGCCCGACACGACCTCAATTTGCGTCGTGCAGAAGAGGGCAATGCAGCGGCTCGCAATCTGAGACATGCAGCTTTTGTGGGAATCGATATCTCTTACTAGACCGGGAAGAATCATGCATCGCCGTGTACTCCGATATCTTGCGATCCTCATCGTGACAGGCTTCTGCGCCACGACCGCGCAAGCGCTACGGCCGAAGGACGGGCGGGATACCATTACCGAGGGGCATCGAATCTATGATCGGGCCTGCGCCTGGTGCCATGGCAGCGAAGGGAAAGGGGACGGGCCATCCGGCTGGTCCATCGGTCGGTACGCAGCCCCTCGTCCTCGCGACTTCACGGCAGAGAGCTACAAACTGCGAAGCACCCCCTCGGGTGAACTGCCAACGGATCAGGATCTCTTCAGAACCATCACACAGGGCATTCCCGGCTTCATGCCGTCGTACCGATCCTTGAACGAGCAGGAACGATGGCAGGTCATCGCCTATCTCAAATCGTTGAATCCGGCGTTCGAGCAGGAACAGCCGACGCCGATCGCGCTCCCCTCTCCGCCGCCCCTTCCCTCCGGGAATGGAATCACAAACGGCCGGGCTCTGTACGCCAAGTACGAGTGTCGGACCTGCCACGGGGACAATGGTGCAGGTGATGGGCCGGAATCGAAGGCCGGGCACCTGCGGGACGCCAACAACCTTCCCATGACCGCCACGGACCTCACCGACCCATCCTCATTCAAAAACGGGGCGACGCCTCACGATCTCTATCGAAGCATCATGACCGGCCTGGACGGCACCCCGATGCCTGCCTATGCCGATGAATTTTCCGGACAGGAAGAAGCTGCATGGGATCTGGTGTGGTACCTCCAGTCCCTATCAGGTCAGCCGGGGCGATAATTCGGCACCATGAAGCACCCACATTTCATACAACCTGCGAATCGGACGCCCAACGAGGAAATGGAGATGCGGTACATGAAACCGATACTGCTGACCGTGACGCTCTGCGTAATGCTCGGCCCGAGCGCCCTCCTGAGAGCGGAATCTCCCACAAGCACACTGATGGGCCGAATCACCTATGCCGGCCCGATCGAATCAGGGCAGGTGATCACGGTCACACGCGATTCGTCGTTCTGCGGCACCACCACCGCCATCCACCCCGTGACGGTGAATGCGAAGACGCGAGGCCTTCAAGCCGCAGTCGTCAGCATCGACGGTGACACAGTCCCCACGGCCGATTTGCCACGCCGCCCGCTTGTGCTCACCAATACCCATTGTGCCTTCTCCCCTCGCATTGTCGCGGGCGAGGTCGGCCAACAACTGGAGATCCGCAATGATGACCCCGTCATGCACAACACCCACATTTCCATGGGACCGCGAACCTTTGTGAATGTCGCCATGATTCCCGCGAGCCGACCGGTCGAAAAACCGCTCAAGCAACCCGGCATCTATATGGTCCAGTGCGATGCACACAAATTTATGCGCGCCACTGTGCTCGCCTTCACCCACCCCTTTTTTAGTGTCACAGACGACACCGGCGCGTTTCAGATCGCCCAACTCACCCCGGGGGAGCACCTCGTAACAGTCTGGCACGACACATTGGGAACGTTCCAACAACGAATCACGATTCCAGCTCGCGGCGAAGCCACCATCACGATCGAATACCCCGCTCATGTCGATGCCAATAAAAAATAGGACCGACTGGATTTGTCGCCCCTGGCGCATCTGGCACGGGAATCTCCGCCTTCGTCTTAGCATCGGAATGGCGGTCCTGATTACGATCGGCATGGCCGGTTTCGCGACCTTCCGGTTAGTTGAAATTCGTCAGTCCATCGAACAGGCCACGCAAGCCCGGGCGCTGGCGGTCAGCCGCACGTTTTCAATGGTGGGCGCAGCCGCCGTGTTGGACAATCTCTTTCGCATCCAAGAAGCGTTAGGTCGCTATGCCCAGGATTCGGACATTCTGAGTATCCTCATCATCGATCCCGACAACATGATCGTCGCAGCGACGAATCCTCAGCAAATCGGACAGCAGCTGACGGATGAGACCCTCGCGCAGGCACACGAAACCAACGCCGAGACCATTTCCCATGGCCAAACTATGGGCGGCGTGCCCACACTCCTGGTCGCCACGCCGCTCCTGAACGAACAGGACATCGCCGCGTGGGTGCGGATCGAGTTTTCCCTCGCGGCGATGCAGGAGGAACTCACCCGCGAAGCGCGCCGCCTCTTCCTCCTGTCAGTCCTATTCATGGGGGCCACGATTTCGGTCGCTCAACTCGGGATCAGGCGCATGTCCGGCCTGTTTCGAGAAACTGCCGAAAAGCTGCAGGAGACCCTGCATACCCTCCATTGCGTCTCGGAACAGGCGCCGTCCGGCGATGAGACGTCCGACAACGACAACTCCCCTGCCTCGCCGTCCTGCAAGGGCGAACTGGAGCAGGTCGTCGATCTGGTTGAGACGACCACCACTCTGCTCACCACGCAGGCACAGCGGCTCCAATCCTTTACCGACTCACTGGAGCAAGCTGTACGGGAACGAACCACCGAATTGCATCAGGCCAAGGAGGCGGCCGAGGCGGCGAATCGTGCCAAATCGCAATTCCTCGCGAATATGAGCCACGAAATCCGCACCCCGATGAACGGGGTGCTGGGGATGACGGAACTCCTCCTCACAACAGCACTCACACCCAAGCAGCGTTCATTGACGGAAACCCTGCACCGGTCCGGCACCGGGCTCCTGGACATCATCAATGAAATCCTTGATTTCTCGAAAATCGAGTCCGGCAAACTGAAGTTGGAACGGATCGAGTTCGGCCTCAGACAGACGGTTGAAGATGCAGTGGATCTGTTTGCAGAAACCGCCGGTCGCAAACACCTCGAACTCACCTGTTTCGTGCCGCCGGACATCCCGGACACCGTGATTGGAGATCCTGTTCGGCTCCGGCAGATCCTTCTGAATCTCGTCGGCAACGCCATCAAGTTCACCCACACCGGCGACGTGGCCGTCACACTCGAACTCCTCACCCATACCCCGACGAACCTGACGCTCAAATTCCGCATCCGCGATACGGGAGTCGGCATTCCTGAAGCGGCACAGGCACGATTGTTTCAGGCGTTCTCCCAGGCCGATAACTCCACCACACGGAAATTCGGCGGCACAGGGCTTGGTCTCGCGATTGTGAAACAACTCGCCCTCCTGATGGGAGGCGATGTGGGCGTCGACAGCGTGTCCGGCCAGGGATCCACGTTCTGGTTCACCGTCGAACTGCAATGCGCCGCCCAACGCACTGCCGCCTCGGGAGCAACCGAAACGCCGTTAGACGGATGTTCCATTTTAATCGTCGATGACAACCCGACGAACCGGCAAATCCTTGAAACGCACTTGACCGCCTGGGGCGCCGCAGTGCTGTCCGCCACCTCCGGCCTGGAAGCGCTGGCGTTGCTCGATCGCCAATGTACGGCCCGGCGCAGAGTCCATCTGGCCGTGCTGGATATTCACATGCCGGACATGGACGGCATTACGCTGGCTCGGACCATTAGAGAAGATGCGCGGCGTTCCGACATGGGGCTCGTCGCGCTCAGTTCGGTCGACCAGGTCACAGACGAATCCCAGCGGCACCCGTCGCTCTTCAGTGCCTGGCTGAGAAAGCCGGTCCACCAGTCGTTGTTGAAAGATTGCCTCACACGCCTGTGCCACCACGTCCCGGCGACCGAGGCACCCGCGCCGACCCAGCCCGACGATCAGGCCGTCCCATTCGCCGCCCACGTCCTGCTCGCGGAAGACAACCCCGTCAACCGCGAAGTGGCATTTACGATGCTGGAGCTACTCGGGTGCACCACCACCATGGTTGAAAACGGCAGAGAGGCGGTCGAGGCGCTCACGAATCGGCCATTCGACCTGGTGCTGATGGATTGCCACATGCCGGAAATGGACGGCCTGACCGCCACCGCCCTGATTCGTGAACAGGAAACGCAGGCCGCGCAACCCCGGCACACGACCATCGTGGCCCTCACCGCAAATGCATTGGAAGGAGACCGCGAGCGGTGCCTCGCGGCAGGCATGGATGATTATCTGTCCAAGCCGTTTACATTGACCACGCTCAAGGAAGTGCTGCACCGCCGGCTTTCCATCAAGGGGCCCTCACGGACAACCGAACCCCTTCTGCGGTCGACACCGCAGGCACCGCCCCCACAGACGGCACCACCGGCCGAAGCCGCCGCGCCAAGCGACGACCATGTGGACCTCAACGCGTGGCAGGCGATCCGTGCTCGCCAACGACCCGGCCAGCCGGATCTTCTCCACAAAGCCCTCACATTGTATGTGCCCCATGCCGACGCCCAGCTTAGTCAGCTCCAGCAGGCCATGGCCGGCGCCGACATCCAGGCTGTAAAGACCATCGCCCATATGATGAAATCTTCAACGGCCCAGCTCGGCGCACCGCGACTGGCCGACCTGTACGCGCAAATCGAAGCGACATGCCGGGCAGGCACTCCGGATAATCTTCCCGATCTCTGCGGGCGCCTCATTGCTGAACACCGAGCGGTATGCGCCCTGATGCGTGAAGAACTCAACCGGGCAGGACGGTCGGCGGCATGATGCCCCATCGGAAGGACCAGTCGTGACGATGCGTCGGCTTCTGCAACAACTCAGGCAGAGCGTGCGGCGCACAAGCGGGCAACTCGCGACCGACTCGGGCGACTCGCAAACCGAACACCGGGAGATTCCGCCTTCCAACACGCCTCTGTCCCTCGACGAAGGCCGCGCACTCGACGCCGTCCTCTGCTCGCTCGACGAAGGCCTGTGCATCGTCGATGCGCAATGGCACATCCTCAGACTGAATCCCCAGGCCGAGATCTTAATCGGCGCCCCCGCCCATGACCTGAAAGGACGCCCCGCGTATCAACTGCTTGCTCCCGGCCCGGAGGAATTCCGCCACGAGTGCTTCGTAACCGACCGCTCCATTCCTCCGCTGCAATCCGCTCTCCCCTACCGGACCGACAATGGTCTCCTGCTCAGACAAGATGGCCAGTTGACGCCGATTTCTCTGACGATCACTCCGATGTCGCATGATGGCGTCGTACGCGGAGCCGTCCTGACGTTCCGGGATCTCACAGCCCAGAAGGAGGCGGAGCCACATCAGATCGAAAACTCCGCGTTACTCCGCCGCTTACAGACAGGCATGGTCGGGTTGGCGAGCAATCAGGCGATCTACCGTGGACAATTGACCGAGGCCTTCCACCTCATCACCCGGGTCACGACACAGAGCCTCCGCGTCGCGCGGGTCAGCATCTGGTTTTATGCGCCGGACCATGCGGTTCTCCGGTGCGCGGACCTCTATGACCAACCGGGCGATCAACACTCACACGGCATCGAGCAACCCGCCGCCCTTTATCCACAGTACTTCTCATCGCTCGAGGCGGGAGAGATGATCGTCGCGAACGAGGCGCAGGCGGACCCGCGAACGGTGGAATTTGCAGCACACCATCTGCTGCCGCTGGGGATCACCTCCATGCTGAACGTGCCTATCCGCGCCGAGGGCATTCTCGTTGGGGCGCTGCACTGTGAACACATCGGAACGCCCAGAGTCTGGACGACGGAGGAACAGCAGTTTGCGGCCTCAGTGGCGAACACCGTTTCGCTCGCCGTAGAGGCAGCGGACCGGCATAAGGCTGAAACCGAAACGAAACGTGCCGAACAATTTCTCGACTCGGTGATCGAAAACCTCCCCATCATGGTCTATGTGAAAGAAGCCGAACAGCTCCGGTTCACACGCTGGAATCGGGCGGCGGAGGAGCTCACAGGATTCAGTCGCGACCTCATCCTCGGCCGGACCGGCCATGATTTTTTCCGCAAAGAAGAGGCCGACCGCTTCACACGTCATGATCGCGAAGCGCTCCGGAGCGGCCGCCTCATCGAGGTCGCCTCAGAAGAAATTCACACACAGCACCGGGGCGTACGACTGCTGCGCACCAAGAAACTGCCTGTCATGGATGAGCAGGGACGCCCCCGCTTCCTGCTCGGCATCGCCGAAGATATCACCGACCGGACCGCACACGAATCGATCCTGCACGAGAGCGAAGAGAAGTATCGCGAGCTGTTCGAGTCCTCGCGCGATGCCATCATGATTTTGTCGTCCCCGAATTGGAATTTCACGGCCTGCAACCCGGCGACCGTTCAACTCTTCGGGGCGCGGGACGCCGAGCATTTCACGTCACTCGGACCATGGGACGTCTCTCCCGAGCATCAGCCTGACGGCGAAGAATCCATGGTCAAGGCGCCGAAGATGATTGGGATGGCCCTTCAAGAAGGCTCTCACAGCTTCGAGTGGTTACACAAACGAGTCGGCGGCCCCGCCTTCCTGGCGAGCGTACAGTTGACCCGCATCACATTGAAAGGGACCACCGGACTGCAGGCGACCGTCCGCGACATTACCGAACAACGCCGCAGCGAAACCGCATTGCAGGCCTATTCGACCTTCCAGAAGGCCATGCTGGACAACGCCGGTCATGCGATCATCTCGTGCAAGCCCGACGGCATGATCCAGGTCTTCAATCCGGCGGCGGAAGCCCTGCTGGGATACAGCGCCGATGAATTAGTCGGCAAACAGACCCCGGGCATCTTCCACGACTTGGACGAAGTGGTCGCGCGAGCGCGCCAGTTTTCCGCGGAATTGGGGACCACGATCGAACCGGGCTTCGACGTGTTCGTCGAAAAATGCCGGCGGAATCTCCCCAACGAGCACGAGTGGGCGTACGTGTGTAAGGATGGCACCAGGAAGACGGTACTGTTGAATGTCACGGCACTGCGGGAGGCGGATGGCCGGATCACCGGCTACCTCGGCATCGCCACCGATATCACGCCGCTGAAGCTGACGGCACAGGAGTTGGTTTCGGCCAAAGAAGCGGCCGAGGCAGCCAATGTGGCAAAGTCTCGGTTCCTGGCCAACATGAGTCATGAAATCCGCACACCGCTGAACGGCGTCCTCGGAATGACCGAACTGCTGCTGAGCACCAGTCTCTCGGCCAAACAACAGTCGCTGTTGGAAACCGTCCGCCGCTCAGGCGTGGCCCTCCTCGAGGTCATCAATGACATTCTGGATTTCTCCAAGATCGAAGCGGGAAAGCTTGAACTCGAACAGGTGGAGTTCGGCCTGAGACAGGTCGTTGAGGAGGCAGTCGAATTGTTTGCCGGGGCCGCGGGCAACAAGAAACTGGAGTTGACCTACTTCATCCCGGCCGAGGTGCCGGATAGTCTCGTGGGAGACCCTGTCCGTCTACGCCAAATTCTGCTCAACCTGATCGGCAACGCCATCAAGTTCACGACACAGGGGGAGGTGACGGTCGCGTTTGCGCTGGCAGAGCAACAGGCGGATACCCTCACACTCGCTTGCCAGGTGCGCGATACCGGCATCGGCATTCCTGACGCCGCTCAGGCCCAACTGTTCACGGCGTTCACCCAGGCCGACGGCTCTACCACCCGGCGATTCGGCGGCACCGGGCTCGGCCTGGCGATCGTCAAACAACTGGTACGGCTGATGGGTGGTGAAGTCGGCCTGGTGAGTGCGCCCGGTCAGGGCACGACGTTCTCGTTCACATTCACCGTCACACGTGGAAGTGCTCACGCCGCATACCCTCCGCTTGCCGAACGCCATCTCGCCGGACGGCAGATCCTGATCGTCGATGACGCACGCACAAACCTCGAGATTCTGGCCACCCACCTGCGGAGTTGGGGAGCCACGGTCTTCACCGCGGAGTCTGCCGACGATGCGCTCCTCCAATTGGAGCACTTCCGGCACACGCAGCATCGAATCGACATGGCCATCCTCGACCTTCGAATGCCGGGGCGGGACGGCGTCGATCTCGCGCGTTCCATCAAACAGCAGACGGCTTATCAGAATCTCCCCCTGATCGCACTCAGCTCAGTCGAGCGTCTCTCGGACGACAGCGACGTAACCCACCGGCTCTTTCACAGCTTCCTGCGCAAGCCGGTGCGACAGTCACTGCTCAAAGACTGCCTGACGCGAGTGCTCGGAGGGTCCGCCGGACCAGTGCCCCACAGCCCGGAGTCCGCGCCGACCCCGCGTCCGCACGTCGACGCCCACATCCTCCTGGCCGAGGATAACCCCGTCAACCAGGATGTGGCATCCTTCATGCTGGACATGCTGGGATGTCGCATCACGATCGCACCCAACGGACGGGCCGCCGTCGAGGCAGCCACAACCGGCCGGTTCGACCTCATTCTCATGGACTGCCAGATGCCCGAGATGGATGGTTTCACTGCCACAGCAGCCATTCGCCGGCAGGAAGCGACGGCGACCGACCGTCGCCATGTGCCCATCATCGCGTTGACCGCCAATGCCATGGAAGGCGATCGCGCCCGTTGCCTGGCCGCCGGGATGGACGACTATCTCACCAAACCGTTTACCGTCTCGCAGCTACACGCCTTGCTCATGCAATGGTTGACGCCACAGCCAGCCAAGGCGAGCGAGACCGACCAGGCCTCCTCCACCCATACCGCCGACGCCGACGAACCGGCCGCCACAGAGGAAGCACCGGTTCCGACAACCATCGACAAGACTGCCTGGGATGCGATTCTGTCGCTCCAACGCCCGGGACGGCCCGACATCTTAGCCCGCGTGCTGGCAACCTACTTGGATGATTCCCGCCAGCTCGTGGAGCAGATTCGCTCCGCCGTGCAGTCACAGGATTCGGTCGCTCTTTCTCAGGCCGCCCACCGCTTGAAGTCCAGCAGCGCCCAGCTCGGCGTCCTGGCCACCGCCGCCCATTGCAAAGAATTGGAGACCCTTGGACGGCTTGCCCGGAACGACGAGGCTGCGCACCGTCTGTCGCAACTCATCGAAGCCCATCAGTTCGCCTGCGCCGCGATCACCTCGGAACTACAACAGCGCTCCGCCCGATAAACCAACCGCTCGACCGGCTCTCGCGACTTGCGAATGAACGTCGTCCGCGCTAGTCTGCACGCACTCATGGCTACCTATGCAATCGGCGATGTACAAGGCTGCTTTGCCTCGCTCAGACAGCTCACCAAGACGGTCGGATTCAATCCGGCACAGGACCGTCTCTGGTTCGTGGGGGATCTCGTCAATCGCGGGCCGGACTCGCTTGGTGTCCTTCGCTATATCCGGGACCTCGGGCCGGCTGCGGTCACCGTGCTCGGCAATCACGATCTGTTCCTGCTTGCCGTGGCGACCGGCCTGACACCCCTTCGGCGCGACGATACGTTGACCCAAATCCTCGATGCCCAGGACTGCGGCGAACTCACGGCCTGGCTCAGACAGCAGCCGTTGCTCTATCGGGAGGGCTCCTATGTACTGGTCCATGCGGGGCTCTTGCCGCACTGGACGATCGAGGAGGCCCAGCAATTCGCCATGGAGGCAGAAACGGCACTGCGGGGAGAACAATCCAGCGCAACGCTTCGCGCCCTTCACCCCAGCGGCTCTCTGCAATGGCACTCCGATCTGAAAGGCCCGGTGCGCCTTGCCACCATCATCAAAGTGTTGACCCGAATCAGAACCTGCTCCGACGACAGTATCATGGAATCGACCTTCTCCGGCCCGCCGAAACTCACACCCCAGGGATTTCGCCCCTGGTTCGATGTCCCGAACCGACGAAGTGCGACCGCCACAATTGTGTTCGGGCATTGGGCGGCAATGGGCCTGCATCTCACACCGAATCTGTGTGCCCTGGACAGCGGCTGCGTCTATGGGCGGCAACTCACCGCCGTACGACTGGAGGACCGGAAGGTCTTCCAAGTGCGTTGCGAGGAGACACGTGGAGACAAATGAGCACCCGCTCACGGTCGATTGGCCCCGCTACAATAGCAGGGCGCTGCCGACCTACCGATTCCTCCCGGGCCTGACTCCACATCCACGCCGCGATCCACTGGGGCATTCCTTCGCAGAGCCGGAGCCACGCCCGCGCCCGTTTGAACCGCACCAATGGTCGAATTCAGAAGACTATTTGTATGCGGTCGATCTCTATAACTTCGGGTACTGGTGGGAATCGCACGAAGTGTTGGAGGGGTTGTGGCACGCGTGCGGACGCAGAACGACGGCGGGCAACTACTTCCAAGCCCTCATTCAACTCGCCGCCGCCCATCTCAAACGCGCGCTCGGCAATGAGGCAGCCGTGCGCAAGCTTGCCCATAGCGGGCTCCTGCGCCTGCAGAACAGTCCCGCCTCCTACATGGGGCTTGATACCGTCACATTCGCCGATGACGTCACAATGTGGATGGGGGACACCAGCCGGCCAGCCGTGCGTATTCGATTGGAGCACTGTGGCAACGGGCCATCAGTGAACAAGGCCCCCTGAGCAATCCATCGCTCCTGGTAGGGCCAGGAACACCTTCGATGGTTCAAGCAGGTCCGCGTCGAGAAGTAAGCCGCATCGTCGCTGCTGGCAACGGTAAGGATTGATTCCAGCCGGGATCGAAGTTGGGGGAAGCGGCAACCGGCTAGTGATAACTTTCAGAATCGGACGGGAAGGTGCCCTGCTCAACCTCATCCTTGTACCGGCGGAGAGCCTGCAGAGCATCGACCTTGAGATGCGCGTAGGGTTTGACGAACTTCGGCACAAACTCATCGAAGAGACCCAGCAGGTCGTACAACACCAGCACCTGACCATCGCAATGCGGGCCGGCCCCGATGCCGATCGTCGGAATCGTGAGTGCCTCCGTCACGGTCTTGGCCAACCCCGCGGGAATCGCTTCCAGCACGATCCCTATGGCCCCGGCCGCTTCCAACGCCTGCGCGTCTTCAAGCAGTTGCTGCGCCCGATCCTTGCCCTTTCCCTGAACCTTATACCCGCCGTACTGATGAACCGATTGCGGCGTCATCCCGAGGTGCCCCATCACCGGGACACCAATTTTCACGATCGCCGACACACGGTCCGCAACCGCAGCTCCCCCTTCCAGCTTCACGGCATGGGCTCCGGCCTGAATGAACCGGCCGGCGTTTCGAAGTGCCTCCTCCTGGCTGACCTGGTAGGACAGGAACGGCATATCGCCGATGACCAACGACCGCTGAGTCGCTCCGGCCACCAGTTTGGTATGGTACAGCATCTCCTCCATCGTGACTGAGAGGGTGTTGGACTTGCCCTGTACCACCACCCCCAGGGAATCGCCCACCAGGATCACGTCGATGCCCGCCTCTTCGACGATGCGCGCAAACAACGCGTCGTACGCGGTGACGACCGTGATCTTCCGTCTGTCGCGCTTGCACTTCTGCAAGTCCGGGACGGTCATCACCCGAGCTCTGCTTTCGTAAGAATTTCCGGCAGCCGCTCCGTCGACTTGATCGCCATGATGTGCACTCCGTCGCAGTACGGCCGCACGGCTTTGATGGTGCGCACGGCAATCTCAACACCGGCATCGAGGGCCCGCTTGTCCCCCGCCGCGCGCATTTCGTCGATCATGTCCTGCGGCACACAGACGCCGGGAATGTTGGCGTTCATGAATTCTGCCATCTTCGCGCTACGGAGCAACAGAATTCCGGCCAGCACCTTGACCTTGAAGGGACGCACCGCCTCCATGAATTTCTTGAACTGCTCCGGCTGATAAATCGCCTGGGTTTGAAAGAACTCCGCGCCCGCCCGCACTTTGACCTCGAACTTGACCAACATCGGGCCGAGCGGATCGGCTTCGGGAGTCACGGCCCCGCCGATCGTAAAAGCGGTGGACCCGTCGAGCTTGTTGCCCGCATAGTCCTTCCCGTTATTCAATCCCGTGACCAGCTGCATGACCTGAACAGAATCCAGGTCGTACACCGGCTTGGCTTCTTTATGGTCGCCTACGGTGGGATAGTCTCCGGTCAGACAGAGGATGTTCCGGATGCCCAGAATGTGCGCCCCCATGAGATCGGATTGCATCGCGATCCGATTACGGTCCCGACAGGTCAGCTGCATCACCGGGTCATGCCCCAACTCATACAACACACGGCAGACCGGCAAGGACCCGGCACGCACGATCGCGGCCGTGTTGTCGGTGACGTTCACCCCATGCACGCGTCCGACGAGCGCCTTGGCACTTTCCACCACATGGGTCAGGTTCGTGCCCTTCGGCGGGTTATACTCCACCGTCACGGCAAATTGTCCCTGGGCCAATACGTCTTTGAGTCGCCGCGGCTCTCGGCTCATGCGAGTCTCCTATGCATCTCGATCCTTACCTGCCCTTCTCCACGGTCGCAACGGACAAGCCGCTGGCCCAACGAGGGCCTTCCGGGGCCGCGCGTGATGCGATGCGAGGGATGCCGGGCATCACGTGGGCGCTCACCGGCGAGCAAATGAGCCAACAGCCTCTCGATCAACCCTATTTCATCCCTGCCATTCTCTTAGCAGATTCAACCGTATTGTCGAGCAACATCGCAATCGTCATCGGCCCGACTCCGCCGGGAACCGGGCTGATCCACCCGGCCTTGTGGCTGACCGGCTCGAAATCCACGTCGCCGCAGAGCTTGCCGTCCGGCAGCTTGTTGGTGCCCACGTCGATCACGACCGCACCCTCTCGCACCATATCCGCCGTCACGAACTTGGCTTTCCCGATCGCCACCAACAGCAGATCGGCCTCACGGCAGACCGCCGCAAGGTCCTTCGTCTTCGAATGGCAAATCGTAACGGTGGCATTGCGTTGGAGCAACATCAGCGCCAACGGTTTGCCGACGATATTGCTCCGTCCGACGACCACGGCGCGCTTGCCTTCGATCGACACGCCGGTCGATTCGATCATCTTGATGACCCCCTTCGGCGTACAGGCTTCGAAGACCGGGTTGCCTTCGACCAACCGTCCGAAGTTGTAGGGGTGAAACCCGTCGGCATCCTTATTCGGCGAGACCGCCTCCAGTACCACGCGGCTCTCGATGTGCTTGGGCAGCGGCAGCTGGACCAGGATGCCGTGAATCTTCGGATCGGCGTTCTTCTTTTCGATCAATGCCAGCAGCTCTGCTTGCGTCGTGCTAGCCGGCAATTTGTGATCGTCCACATAGATCCCTGCCAATTCGCAGGCCTTCTGTTTATTCCTGACGTACACGTGCGACGCAGGATCGTCTCCCACCAAAATCGTCGCCAGTCCAGGCTTGACTCCTGTTTTGGCCAGCACCGCGGCCGACTCTACAGCCAGTCGTTCCCGGACTTGCTGTGCCAACGCTTTTCCATCGATAATTCGAGCTGCCACGATATCCTCCCTGGCCTGAATAGAATCAAAAAGTGTCGGCACCATAGCAGGCAATTTTTCAACAAGTCAACGCTGGCGGCTCCGCGTAGACCACCGACAACGCCCCGTGGGGAGGCCATATTTCACCGCTTCTCTCCTGTCGTCGCCACTCCGCGAGCAGTCGTTCCCCTTGCACCGACCTGCGGCTTCCTTGACAGTCTCCGAGGCCCTTGGCTACGATGCATCTACAGAATCCTCTGTGCGACACCTTCGTTGATGATTTCCACGACCATCCGCCACAACAGATTCACACGGCGACTGCGCCGCCGCGGTCTCGGCCCGGCGCTCGCCCTGGTCATTGGCGTCCTGCTCCATCACCCCTGGGCCTGGGCTCTCCAAGTGAGCGGACTGGAGTCTCCGCATAGCTTTCTGGCCGACCCGGCGACCAGGTCCTATTTTATTTCCAACATCAACGGGGAAACCGATGCCCGGGATAACAATGGATTCATCACCAAGCTGAGCGACGACGGCCGGATCACCGCCTTCAAGTTTATTGAGGGCGGCCGCGGCGACGTCACGCTCCATGCTCCCAAGGGCATGGTGGTCGTTGATGACGTCCTCTATGTGACCGATCTGGATACCCTGCGCGCCTTCGACAAGACGACGGGGAAACCTCTCGCCACGCTGGCGCTCCCACGCCCCGCAGCCGGCGGCGCCGCCCAGTCCCTCACCGATGTGGCCTCCGATGGCCAAGGCCATCTCTACCTGGCCGACCAGGGCGGCAACG
This sequence comes from Nitrospira sp., assembly GCA_024998565.1. Taxonomy (NCBI): domain Bacteria; kingdom Pseudomonadati; phylum Nitrospirota; class Nitrospiria; order Nitrospirales; family Nitrospiraceae; genus Nitrospira; species Nitrospira sp. The sequence goes on along the minus strand of JACOEM010000012.1, from coordinate 9,012 downwards.
CGATCTATCGCGTGGATCTAGCGCCGACATTGACGCTGTCGTTGTATGTCTCCGGTGCGCACCTGGCCGGCCCCTCCGGAGTCGCCGTGCATCCCAAGACCGGACATGTGGTGGTGGTCAGTTATGATTCCGGAAAGATCTTCGACATCACCCCGGAAGGTGCGCTCACAGAACTGGCGTCGAACGGATTTTTTACCGCCCGGTTCCAGAATCTCAGCGGCGTGGATTTCGACCGGTGGGGTAGCATGTATGTCTCGGATGGGACGAAGGGCAAGATCTGGCGCATGCTCCCGAACGGGAAGTTCCAGGTGATCGCGGAATACCTGCCGGGCCCATCTGATGTGGGAATCGACCGAGTCAACCACCTGATTCTCGTCCCCTACCAAGACTCCAATGCCGCCGAGGTCAACGGCCTCGAATCGCCGACGGCTGCATCGGGTGATCGGGCCAAACGCACACTGGCGGACTATGGATTCGTCGAACCCAAGAAATCCGACAAGGAAGGATCTCCTCGCAAATGAGCCGATGTGTCTACTGCAAGCAACGCAAGGGCAAACGTTCCTGTCCCGCCCTCACCGGTTTGATCTGCAGCCAATGCTGCGGGGAACATCGACTGACGAGAATCTCCTGTCCTCCCGACTGCGACTATCTCGACACCGGGAGCGACTATCAGCAGAAGCGGCTGGGCGAGCAGTTCGCCCCGGTCCGGCGGGAGCTCTACCGGCAACTGAGTGTGGCGGGAGGCGAAAAGGCGGCCGCGCTGTTCAACCTCATCGAGGTCGTCACCTTCGGCTATTTCCACGACCGGCGAGACGGCCAGGATGCCGAAGTCTTTGCCGCCATCCAAGCCCTTCGTCGGACCTTGAGCCCCCTTCATGTGCCGTCGGCCCCGATGCCGGTGTTTGCGGAACGACTCAAGAAGGAATACGACACGTTCGTCAAACAACAGCCCCAACAGGTCAGCGATGCCGGATCAGCTCCGGAAATTCTCGATCGCGCAGTCGCGATTCTGACAGAATTTTCCGGCCAGGACTTTCAATCACGCCGCTTCCTGAACGGCATGATCGGGTACGTGAAAACATTCCACCCCGAAATCGCCGAGCATTTGACCAAACAGCACGAAGCCGGACGGATCGTGCTCCCGGGGCAACTGACCCCGCCCCCCCAGGAGCCGACCCATGTCCATAGTCCGGAATGCCGTCATCACCATCACTAATCCCCCGTCTCATTAGGCTTGCATCCGTCACTGCCCGGCATGCCTATAGCCGGCCTCTCCTGTTGATTCCTGCACCTTTCCTGCACCTATTTTCTCTTTAGTTTCGGTTGATTTCTGCCGATACAGGCGTGTCAAGACCTACGACTGCGCAACGGAGCGCGGTCAGGCGAATCGCCACAACTGACTGAAACTCATGGGCTCTTTGTTTATGGATCTTCTGGCAGGCCTGCCGAAGGGAGAGGCTCTGGCCGAACCGGCCTGGAACTCCCGTCACCGGGGCATTCTTTCGATCCTCTGGCTCCACGTGCCGGGAGTGCCGATGTTCGGTGCCTACATGGGAGCAAGTCCCAGCCTCTATCTCGGAGGGGGAGCGCTGCTCGCAGGTATCGCCGTCGCCGCACGGCTATCGGTTGTCTGCCGTCGCCTCCAGTCTGCCATTGCCACCTGCGGACTGATGACCGCCTCGGCCCTCCTCGTTCACCTCGCTGGGGGCCAAACCGAACTGCACTTTCATTTCTTCGTGATGATGTCTGTGATTGTGTTGTACCAGGATTGGCTTCCGTTTCTCGTCGGGCTCCAATTTATCATCCTCGATCACGGAGTGGTGGGCACGCTCATGCCCGACATGGTGTACGGCCATACGGGCGGGCAAACACACCCCTGGACCTGGGCCTTGATCCATGGCGGTTTCATCCTCGCCCAATGTGCGGCTCTGCTCTACTTCTGGCGGGTCAATGAACTCGCACAAGACGAGGTCCGGGAAAGCGAGGCCAGAACTCGCATGATCATCGAAACCGCCCTCGACGCCGTCATCACGACGGATGCCACGGGGACCATCAACGGATGGAACACCCAGGCTGAGTTGATGTTTGACGTCCCGCGAACCGAGGCGATCGGAAAGCCCCTGACCACCTACGTATCCGCCTCAGCCCCCGCAACCGGATCCGCCCCCCTTACACCGTACACGGGGTTAGTCCCCGGAGCCATTCTCAACCGGCGCAGTGAAATGCTGGGCCACACTTCTCAGGGGAGAAGTTTTCCCGTGGAAATCGCCATGAGCTGTCTGGCCGTCGGTGGGACGCAGCAGTTCACCATCTTCGTGCAGGACATTTCCGAGCGAAAGCAGCAGGAAGAACGCCTCCGTCGCGCGAAGGAGGCCGCCGAGACTGCCAGCCTGGCCAAGTCCCAATTCCTGGCCAACATGAGCCATGAAATTCGAACCCCCATGAACGGCGTCCTCGGGATGACCGAACTCCTCCTGACGACCCCGCTGAACGACAAACAACGCCGATACGCCGACACCGTGCACAATTCGGGCACCAATCTGTTGCACATCATCAATGACATTCTGGATTTCTCCAAGATCGAAGCCGGCCGCCTGGTCTTGGAATACATCCCCTTCGGTCTCCGCCAGCTACTCACCGAAACCATCGGGCTCTATCACGAGCAGGCTCAAAAAAAGGGACTGGCGCTGAGCGTCACCATTGCACCGGACATTCCCGACATGGTCCACGGCGATCCGCACCGGCTCCGCCAGATTCTGACCAACCTGGTCGGCAACGCCCTCAAATTCACCGAGAGGGGAAATGTGGCGGTCTCCGTGCGCCCGGACGACGGTGATCCGAGAGAGGTCCGCATTGAGGTAACCGATACGGGCATCGGCATTCCGCTGCATGCTCAGGAAAAGATTTTCGATTCCTTCTCGCAGGCGGACGGATCGATGACGAGAAAATACGGCGGAACCGGACTCGGGCTCGCCATCGTGAAGCAACTGGTCGGCATGATGGGTGGACGACTCGGCCTCACCAGCACACCCGGACAAGGCACGACCTTCTGGTTCACGCTCTCCCTTGACAGGAACAGCTCATCCGATACGGCGTCGCAGCCGCACCGCTCCGATGAGACCACCCTCACGACGGCCACACGGCAGAAACCGGGCAACTAGAAGGAGATCCCCCCATGCATGTCACTACATCCTCGATCAAATCCGGCGACTCCTTCTCTCCGGCGTCGCTCTCCGCATTGGATTCGGAAGGAACCCTCGTCCTGCTCTTCGGGGCTCCTGACTTGATCGACGCTCCCCATCGCATCCGCGAAGTGGTCGACGCCTGTCCCCGGAGTCACGTGATGGGCTGTTCGACGGCAGGCGAAATTCACGGAGGCGAAATTTCCGATGACAGCATAGCCGTCGCCGCCGTGCGCTTCGACCACACCCCGATCCGCACGGCCCACGCAGCAGTACACTCCCCAAACGATTCGTACGCCGCCGGACGCGCAATCGCCACACAGCTCAAACAACCCTCGCTCCGAGGCGTCCTGGTCCTCTCCGACGGCCTCAATGTCAATGGCAGCGAACTCGTGAAAGGGCTGAATGACACGCTGGGAGAGGCTGTTGTCGTCACGGGCGGGCTGGCGGGCGATGGGACTCACTTCAAACGAACATGGGTATTGAAAGATCGCACGCCCCAAAGCGGCTACGTGACGGCCGTCGGATTTTATGGCGACCACGTCCGGCTCGGACATGGCTCAAAGGGTGGCTGGGATAAATTCGGCCCGGAACGGCTGGTCACCAAATCCACCGGCAACATTCTCTACGAGCTAGACGGCCGTCCCGCACTGCAACTCTACAAAGAGTATCTGGGAGATCGCGCCACCGGCTTGCCCGCCACTGGACTCCTGTTCCCTCTCGCAATCAGAACCTCCCAAGCGGAGGGAAAAGTCCTGGTCCGCACCATTCTGGCCGTGGACGAAGCCACCCAATCCATGACGTTTGCCGGAGACATTCCCGAAGGGGTCTTCGCGCAGCTGATGCGCGCGAATTTCGATCGGCTGATTCAGGGCGCATCCGAAGCCGCCACGCTCACGTTCGATCACCACAACGGTTCACACTCCGATTCGCCGACGCTCTCCATCGCCATCAGCTGTGTCGGCCGGCGCCTGGTGCTTGGCGAGCGGACCGAAGAGGAAATCGAAGCCACACTAGAGATTCTGCCGAAAGGCAGCCAGCAAATCGGCTTTTACTCCTATGGCGAAATCTCGCCCTACAAGAGCGGCGCCTGCGATCTGCATAACCAAACCATGACGCTCACGACCATTACCGAGCACTAAGATCTATGCATCCGTTGCTCAAACGACAGCTGAACCGCCTGGGGCTGGACGATGCAACCGCGCCGTCCTCGCTCGAGTGCTGGCAACAGCTCCTCGAACGGGTCAGCCAGAGTTACCTGGAGTCGGATCAGGGACGCGAACTGCTGGAGCGCTCCATCGCCCTGTCGTCGCGCGAAATGCAGGAGTTGAACGAGCAACTCCGCCGCACGTCCGAAAGCCAGCTCGCCGTGGAACGGGACAAATTGCAGACGGTCCTCCGCTCCATCGGAGACGGGCTCTGCGTCGTCGATGGGCACTGGAACATCGTGCTGCTGAATCCCGAGGGCGAACGGCTGTGGGGTCTGACCGAAAAAGAGGTCGTCGGTCGCCGGCTACACGACATGATCTCCTTGTCCTACGGCACGAAGCTTACGGAACCGATCTTCACCCAGATTCTGCTGGATGATACTGCCCAGGGAGGCTCGTTCCGGACCGATGACGGGCTGCTGACCTCGACCACCGGGCGCTCGTTTCCGGTGTCGTGTGTCTTGGCACCAATCGTCCAGGAGAACCGCTCGGCTGGAGCCGTGCTCGTGTTTCGCGACATTACGGACCGCAAACAGGCGGAGGACATCCGTCGTCATACGGAGAGTTTGCTTCGGCGACAACAGAGCACCCTCCTTGAGCTGACACGCAACAGCATCATTCAGAGCGGCGTTCTGGAACCGGCGTTGCAGGAAATTACCCGCGCGACGGCGATGACCCTCGGAGTGAGCCGAACCAGCATCTGGATCTTGAGTGAAGGCCACGACTCAATCCGATGCAAGGATCTCTATGAATCGTCGAAGAACAGCCACTCCTCGGGAACTGAGCTCCAATCGGCCGACTTTCCCGAATACTTCCGGGAACTTCTTTCCGAGCGCGTGATCGATGCCTCGGATGCCAGATGCGACCCTCGCACCCGTGAGTTCACCGCCAGCTATCTCGAGCCCCTCGGAATCGGCGCCATGCTGGACATTCCAATTCGCTTTAATGGCAAACTCGTCGGGGTGCTCTGCAACGAGCATATCGGCCCACCCCGCCCCTGGATGCTGGAGGAACAGCAGTTCGGCCATGCGATCGCCTCTCTGGTATCCCTGGCGCTCGAAGCCGTCGAACGTCTTCACGCAGAAGGAGCGCTGCGCAAGAGCGAAGGCCGGACGAGATTGATCATCGACACCGCACTAAGCGCGGTGATTGGGATGGACGAGCGAGGCCTTATCATCGGCTGGAATACGCAGGCCGAGCAGATCTTCGGCTGGACCCGCCAGGAGGCCCTCGGCCGTGCGATGACAGACACCATCATTCCGCATGCGCACCGCGAGGCCCACCAACGCGGGCTTGAGCAGTTCCTCAAGACCGGTGACGGCCCGATCTTGAACAAACGAATCGAGATCACGGCGCTGCGACGCGACGGCACAGAGTTCCCGGTCGAGCTGGCCATTACCCCGCTCCGTATCGAGAATGCCTATACCTTCACCGCCTTCGTGGTGGATATTTCAGAACGAAAAGAGGCGGAAGAGGCCTTGCGCACGAGCGAAGCACGGTTGACGATGACCGTGCAGGGCTCGCACATCGGGATCTGGGACTGGAACCTCACCACAGGCGTGATCTATTTCTCTCCGCAATGGAAGAACCAGCTCGGCTATGACGACACCACGCTCCCCAATAACTTCGACGAGTGGCGGACGCGGATCCATCCTGACGACCAACCATTCGTGCAGGAAACCATCCAGACCTGTCTGGATGGCCAACGATCCCAGTTCGAACTTGAACATCGTCTTCGACATCGAGACGGCTCTTATCGATGGATCCTGTCTCGCGGCAGTCTGATTCGAGATGTTTATGGCGTAACCGCGCGCATGGTCGGCATCCACATCGATACCACCGACCGTAAACAGGCTGAGCAGGAGCTCCGTGCCGCGAAGGAAGCCGCAGAGGCCGCCAGCAAAGCGAAGAGCGAGTTTCTGGCCAATATGAGTCACGAAATCCGCACTCCCATGAACGGAGTATTGGGCACAACCGAACTGCTGCTCAACAGTGCGCTGACGGACAAACAACGCCATCTCGCATCGACCGTGCATCGATCCGGAAGAACGCTGCTGGCCATCATCAACGACATTCTGGACTTTTCAAAAATCGAAGCCGGGAAACTCGATTTGGAATGCGTCGACTTCGACCTGCTCCCGGTGCTCGAGGAATCGATCGAGTTGTTCGGTGAAGCGGCCCGCCGGAAACAGCTTCGCCTTTCTCAACACATCGCCGACGCGGTCCCGCGCTACCTCAAGGGCGACCCGGTTCGGTTCCGCCAGATCCTCATGAATCTGCTGAGCAACGCGATGAAATTCACCGAAACTGGGGGCGTCTCGTTGAACGCCGAGTATGTAGAAGGAACCACCACCCAGGCCCTGCTGCGCTTCGCCGTGACCGACACCGGCATCGGCATTCCGCCGGCCGCCAAATCACGCATCTTCGACGCCTTCTCTCAGGCGGACGGGTCGACTACCCGACGATACGGCGGGACCGGACTGGGCCTCTCTATTGCCAAGCAGCTGGTCGGCCTCATGGGTGGGACCATCACCGTGGAAAGCACACCGGGAAGCGGCTCGACCTTCGCGTTTACGACCCGCTTCGATCTGCAACCCCTGGGATCCGGACTCTCAACGAAGCTCGCGCCGTATGCGCAATGGGCAGATCCCCTCGTCTCGCCCAGACAAACGAGCGACATTCCCTGCCCCCAGGTAACTGAAGCGGGAGCAGCAGCACCGAGCCCCAAACAGAGCGGGCGCATTCTGCTGGCCGAAGACAGTCCCGTCAATCGCGAAGTGGCCGTCGGCATGTTGGAGCAACTGGGCTATGAAGTCGAGGTGGCGGAAAACGGCCGGCAGGCCATCACGGCCGCCGAACGCAACCAGTTCGACATCGTGCTGATGGACTGCCAGATGCCTGAAATGGACGGGCTCACGGCCACCGGAGAAATTCGCCGTCGCGAAACAGTCTCCGGTCGGCGTCGACTACCCATCATTGCCTTGACGGCGCATGCCATGCAGGGAGACCGCGAACACTGCCTCGCCGCCGGCATGGACGATTATCTGAGCAAACCATTCACCCAGATGCAGTTGCAGGGAATCGTCCGTAAATGGCTGAGTCACCATGAGCCTCCCGCGCAGGCCGCACAGCCGAACGCGACAGCTCCCGGAACTCAATCCGTGCCCCCTCAACCCACGACTGAGCCGGCAGCGGACCCCCCAACTGCATCGCCAGGCATGGACCTCAAGGCCCTGGAGGGCATCCGTGCGTTGCAACGTCCCAACCGGCCGGACGTGCTGGCCTCCGTGCTTCGCAAGTATCTCGACAATTCGCGAGAAAGCGTGGACGCACTACGTGACGCCATCCGCGCCAACGACCCGATGGCCCTGGAAGCAATCGCGCATCGCCTCAAATCTAGCAGCGCGCAACTCGGCGCCATTGCGGTGGCCGCCTGCTGCAAAGAGCTCGAAACCATGGGGAACAGAAAACATCTCGTCGATGCCGACCAGATGTTTGCCCAGTTGGAATCCGACTATCGCGCCGCTTGTACCGTCTTTCGAAATGAGATCGCCAAGGAGAAGCAGACATGAACCCGCTGACACCAGGACGAGCACCCTATGCACTGATTACGGACGACGATATCATCATCCGTATGTTCGCCCGGGAGGCGCTGGAGCAAGCCGGGTGGGTCGTCGAGGAGGCTCAAAACGGAATTGAAACCTGCGAACTTTTCCAGAAGTGTCCGCCGGACGTGGTGCTGCTGGACGTCATGATGCCCGGGATGGACGGGTTCGCCACCTGCGCGGCATTACGCCGGCTGCCTGGCGGCGAACATACCCCCATTCTTATCATGACCGGACTGGACGATTTTGAATCGATTACGAAGGCCTACGATGCCGGCGCGACCGATTTTATCGTCAAACCACTGAATGCGATGCTGCTGACCCACAGGATTCGTTATATGGTGCGCGCCGACCAGGTGCTCCAGGAACTTCGGGAGAGCCAGGCCACGCTCACGCAAGCCCGCGATGCCGCGATTGAGGGCGCCCGACTCAAATCCGAATTTCTCGCCACCATGAGTCACGAAATCCGTACCCCCATGAACGGCGTCCTGGGCATGACCGATTGGTTGCTGGACACGCCCCTTACCGCCGAACAGCTTGACTGCGCTCAGACGATCCGTTCATCGGGCGATGCCTTGATGGTCATCATCAACGACATTCTGGACTTCTCCAAAATCGAATCCGGGAAACTGTCGCTTGAATTGCTGGACTTCGACTTGCCCACATTTCTAGACCGTATTCTGGCCCTCTTTGGAGAACGAGCACAACGGAAAGGTTTGTTGCTGACTTCACGGATCGCCGAGGACGTGCCCGGCAGCCTGTGCGGCGACCCGGCAAGGCTGCAACAGATCCTCAGCAATTTGCTTGCGAACGCCATCAAGTTCAGTGAGCACGGTTCGGTCTCCGTCCTGGTGGAACTCGATCAACGACTACCCGAACAAGGCCTTGAGTTTCCTGCGACCAGATATGGGGAACCGTCGACGCAGCAGGAACGGGTGATGCTTATCCGATTTTCCGTCTCGGACAACGTACTATATGCGGAAAGCAAGCACGCCGTGCGGACAGATCTCCTCTGTG